>JBBSIY010000010.1:0-24484 GCA_038257785.1 Lysobacterales bacterium | reverse complement strand
CGCTCTACGCACTCAGCGTGCAAATCGATAATCAACCGCCGATAGCATTCGATTTTTTCCAGCCGAAGCGGCAGGATCGATTTGCAGCGGCGGGCTTCACGCTGCCGCTATCGCCACATGCGCAGACCCGAACTGTCTCGATCTCGGTGACCCAGCTTGGCGTGCTCTCAACGCGCGCCATGCGGGTTGACGTGGCCACCCTGCTTGCGAACGAGCGGCGCATCAGCGCGATGCACGCGCTCTCGCTTATCGCACCGCTCATGATGGCGGTGCTGGTGGGGCTGTTCTGGCTACGCTTGCGCGACCGCGCCTTGGCGGCCTACGTCGCCTTGCTCGTTGCCTTGGTGCTGGTCACCGCGAGCCTCGATGGCACGCTGTATTTCTTCGCCATAGGCACGCCCTTCGCAGCCCTTCGCAGCATGGCGCACATTCTGCTGCTAAGCGTCTTCGGTATTGCCATCAGCGTATTTTTTCGCGAGTTTCTTGCGCCGCTGGATAAAAGCGGTGAACGCATGTATCGCGTCTTGGTGGGTGCATTCGCATTCACCGGCGTGTCGTCGGTGCTTGGCATTCCCGTATACAGCGCAATCATTCAGCACATCACCACGCTCAGTCTGGCGGTGGCCGTGCCGCTGCTGCTTTGGCAAGCCATCCGCAGCTACCGTGCCGGCCATCCGTTGGCTGCGTTTTTTCTGATGGGCTGGCTGCTGCCGCTGGCGGCCATACCGGTGCGTTTGCTGGCCGAGTACGGCGTTATCGAATGGGGGTTTTGGGTTCGCTATCTGCCTAGACTGTGTTTTTTAGTTGAGGCCATGGTGTTCGCCTTGGGCCTGGCGGATCGCATTTTGCGGATCCGCATCGAGCGCGATCGCGCCGAGCAGCTGCGCGTGCGGACGGAGCGTTCATTGGTCAGCTATCGGCAGCTTGCCGAGGCCGATGCCTTGACCGGGCTGTCCTCGCGTCGCGCGCTAGAAACAGAAATACAGCGCTGGGATTCCGAGGCTATCAGCGGCAGCTGCCTGTTCATCGATCTTGATCACTTCAAGCAGTTCAATGATCAGCATGGACACGCCGAAGGTGACGAAGCCTTGCGCACGGTCGCCAACGAATTGCGCAGCCTGATGCCCGACGGCTGCCACCTCGCGCGCTACGGCGGCGAAGAGTTCGTCGCCCTCATGCCGCTGCTTGAATTGAACTCCGCAGGCCTACTCGCCGAGCGGGCGCGCCTGCAGATTGAATCGACTATTGCGGCACCCGATGGCCGCCCGGTGACCATCAGTATTGGCGTAGCCGCGCGCAGCGCAGGCCAACTCACCGCCAACATGTTGACCCGCGCCGACGCCGCGCTATATCGCGCAAAGACCGCCGGAAGAAACCGCGTCGAGCGCGATGACTAGCTGTAAAACTTGGGCATAGCCGCCCGTCCATTGACAAACAGTCGCTTCAAACCTACGTTTGAATGCAAGGGATAGCGCGAACGGATTCGGCGGTCTTCGCCAGAGGCGAACGACCATGTAATACATCACGCTTGGGGAGAAGCATGATTACTCAATTCGTTCGCCGCCTTTTGGCGGCCTGTTTGCTGTGCGCGCTGCCCATGCTGTCAATGGCAGCTACCGGTTACACGCAAACCCGCCACCCAATTGTGCTTGTGCACGGGCTGCTGGGGTTTGACTCGCTGCTAGGGGTTTACGACTACTGGTACGGCGTGCCCAACAATCTCACCTCGGGCGGCGCGCGCGTCTACGTCGCCAACGTGTCGTCGAGCAATTTTTCTGAGGTGCGTGGCGAGCAGCTGATCCGCGAGTTGGACACCCTGCGCGCGATTCGCGGACACACCAAATTTAATCTGATCGGCCACAGCCACGGCGGCCCAACTATTCGCTATGTCGCATCGGTGCGGCCGGACCTCGTCGCATCGGTCACCACGGTCGGCGCCCCGCACACAGGTAGCAAAGTAGCCGATGGGCTCAATGCGACCCTGCCTCCAGGCTCCGCGTTGCGACCGCTGGTCGCGGGATTTGTCAACGCGCTTTCGGTGTTGATTGAAGTGCTATCCGGCGATAACGACCCGCAGGATGCGCTGGCGGCGCTTAGCTCGCTCTCGTCGAGCGGCGCGGCGGCATTCAACAACCGGCATCCGCAGGGCCGTCCAAGCAGCGCCTGTGGCCAAGGCGCAGCAGTCGTAAACGGCATTCGCTACTACTCGTGGGGCGGAACCTCGGTGCTCACCCACGTTCTGGATCCGAGCGATGCGCTGCTCGGCGCGGGCAGTTTGTTTTTTGGCTTTGAGCAAAACGACGGCCTGGTAGGAAAATGCTCATCGCACTGGGGCGTTGTGCTGCGCGATGACTACGGCTGGAATCATCTGGATGAGGTGAATCAGGTGTTTGGCTTCACCAGCTGGTTTGCCTCCAACCCGGTCTCCGTGATTCGCGGCCACGCCAACCGGCTGAAGAACGCCGGGCTCTAGGCGGACAGTGTCTACGATGCGGCGCTACCGCGGCTTCATGCTTGCCAGCGCAGCCCTCGCTGCGCTGGTTGGGCTGGCTCTGCTGAGCGCAAGGCAGAGTCTGCTCACAACATCGAGTGATGTAGCGCCAGCAGCGACTGCGGTGTCGGTTATTCGTGGGAGCGATCACGCGCGCGTAGCGCCCGTGCGAGCAGTGGCGAACACATCGACAGCTGAATTTGTGAGCGCCACATCGATTGCTGACCCTGACGACGCGCTGCTAGCGCGCTGGCAGTCCAGCTCACAGCGTGGCACGGAAGTGGACGGTGGCATTAGCCTAAGTGCCTCGGGTGAGTTGCTTCTCACGCTTGGTCTGCGTCGCCTGATTGAGCACTTTCTCAGCCTCACCGGCGAGTTCAGTGAGTCCGACATTCGTCACCTGCTGGCGCTGCACGTGCGAGCGCAGCACGGCGATGCGGTGATGCAGCAGGTGCTAGAGGCATTCGACCGCTACCTTGGGATGCGCAGCGCGCTGTCGCAGATGCCGGAGACTGAGAATCTGGCTGCCCG
This sequence comes from Lysobacterales bacterium, assembly GCA_038257785.1. GTDB lineage: Bacteria > Pseudomonadota > Gammaproteobacteria > Xanthomonadales > Xanthomonadaceae > JANNWF01. The sequence continues at coordinate 21,462 of JBBSIY010000010.1, read as the reverse complement.
TTTTGCCGCCATCCGCGCGATTCGTCAGCAGTGGTTTGGGGAGGCCAGCGATGCAATGTTCGGCGACGAACATGCGCAGGTTTCGGAGACGCTAGCGCGCATGGCAATTGCCAGCGATCCCGATCTCACCACCGCTGAGCGGCAGCAGCTGTTGGCTGATTTTGACGCCACGCGACCGGCAGAGAACGTGGCAGCCGAACGAATCGCGCTGGGCGCACAGCTTGCGGAAGAGCAGACGCAGCAGCTCGAGGCCATCAATGCCAGCCCCGACGCGCGCTATACCGAACGCAGCGCGCTGTGGGGCGATGAAGCCGCGCAGAGACTCGCTGCGCTTGATCAGTCGCGCCTGCAGTGGGACCAAAGGCTGAGCGATTACGCCAGTCAGCGCGACCGCATTCGCGCCGACCCGCGCCTCGACGCGACAGCGCGACAGGCCGCTCTCGATGCGCTGCTGGTCAGCCGGTTCAGCGGCAACGAACGCGTTCGCATTGAATCCTTGGAAGCGATTGGCGCGCTGCCCGGTGGTTGATCGAGAGTCGAATGATCGAGCGGTGGCAGAACGCCACCGCTCGATGCCGTCAGTAAACCGTCAGCCGCCTTTGCGATGACGCTGCGGCAGCTCATCACGCGCTACGATGCCATCATCGTTGCGGTCCAAGAAAGTGAACATCCGATCTTGACGTGACGCTGCCTCCTCGATCGACACGATTCCGTCTGCGTTCTGGTCCAAGCGGGCAAAACGGGCGCGTGCCCGTTCCTCGCGCTTGAATTCGCGGAAGGCATCCGCCTCCTCAAACGTCACCACGCCGTCGCCGTTGCCATCCATCCCAGACTGGCGTTCCGCAACCACGGCATCGAATTCGGCGCGACTAACATTGCCATCGCGATTGGCGTCATAGCGCTCGAAGGCGGTAGCGATTCCGCCGCCATGCCGCGCATGGTTGCCGCCATTGCGCGGCCCTGCGGTGGCGACTACCGATGCTGTGCCGGCCACCAGCGCGGCAACGGTGAGCCACTTCCACTTCACTGATGTGTTCTGTTGGGTCTTCATTGGGTGTCCTTTAATGGGCGTCGTTGAGGAATACCAGCGGCGCGATGGGCGCCCTCGGTCATCAACAACGCGGCTATGCGCAATTGGTTGGCCGTGCTCGAGGGCGCGTTCATCCACGAGCAAGAAAAGCGCGTGAGGGATGGCTGCGCGCGCGCCGGTAGAATGGTGGCATCCACTTCACCAGCACGCGCATGACCGACCTGACCCGCCCCAGCTTTCACGGTTTCGAACAAATCCCGCTGCACGAATACGCTGAACGCGCGTATCTCGACTACTCGATGTATGTGGTGCTTGATCGCGCCCTGCCCTATCTTGGTGACGGCCTGAAGCCCGTCCAGCGGCGCATCATCTATGCGATGAGCGAGCTCGGCTTGGCCAGCACCGCCAAGCCAAAAAAATCGGCGCGCACCGTCGGTGATGTAATCGGCAAGTTTCATCCGCACGGTGACAGCGCCTGCTACGAAGCGCTGGTCTTGATGGCGCAGCCATTTTCGTATCGCTATCCGCTAATCAATGGTCAAGGCAACTTCGGCTCAAGCGACGACCCCAAATCGTTTGCGGCGATGCGCTACACCGAATCAAAACTGACGCCGATCGCGGAGGTGCTGCTGGGTGAGCTGGGTCAGGGCACGGTGGACTGGTCAGACAATTTCGACGGCACGCTGCAAGAGCCGACGTGGCTGCCGGCGCGCTTGCCGCATCTGCTGTTGAACGGCACCACGGGCATTGCGGTCGGCATGGCCACGGACGTGCCACCGCACAATCTCAACGAAGTGGTCAGCGCCTGTATTCGTCTGCTCGATGATCCTGAGGCGACGACGCGCGATCTTTGCGAGCACCTGCGCGGGCCCGACTATCCGACCGCCGCGGAGATCATCACGCCAGCGGCTGACCTGCTAAAGATGTACGAGACTGGCGGCGGCAGCGTGCGTGCGCGCGCAACGTATTCGCGCGAAGGTGCCAACATCATCATCGATCACTTGCCGTATCAGGTCAGCCCTAGCAAGGTCATCGAGCAGATCGCGCAGCAGATGCGCGCCAAGAAGCTGCCGTGGCTGGAAGACCTGCGCGACGAGTCTGATCATGCCAACCCGACGCGCATCGTGCTGGTGCCGCGTTCAAATCGGGTGGATGTCGAAGGCCTGATGGGTCACTTGTTCGCAACGACTGATCTTGAGCGTAGCTTCCGCGTCAATTTCAACGTCATCGGCCTCACCGGCAAGCCGCAGGTCAAGTCGCTGAAGGCCTTTCTGGCCGAATGGCTAAGCTTTCGTATCGACACCGTGCGTCGCCGACTCACGCATCGCCTCGAGCGCGTTGAGCGGCGCCTGCATCTGCTCGAAGGCTTGCTGGTCGCCTTCCTCAATCTTGACGAAGTCATCCGCATCATCCGCACAGAAGACGAGCCGAAACCGGTGCTGATGGAGCGCTTTGTGCTGAGCGACTCACAGGCCGACTACATCCTCGAGACCAAGCTGCGGCAGCTGGCGCGTTTGGAGGAAATGAAGATTCGCGGCGAGCAAACTGAGCTTGATCGCGAGCGCGAGCAGTTGATCGCTACTTTGTCATCGCCGGCCAAGCTCAAGCGCAAAGTGAAAGACGAGCTTCTCGCCGACGCGAAGAAATTTGGCGACGCCCGACGCTCGCCGCTGGTGCAGCGCGAGGTTGCGCAAGCGATGTCGGAAACCGAGCTGCTGCCGAGCGAGCCGATCACCATCGTGATTTCCAGCAAGGGCTGGATCCGCGCGGCCAAGGGTCATGAGGTAGATGCCGCCGCCTTGACGTACCGCGAAGGTGACAGCCTGTGTCACTTCGCGCGCGGACGCAGCACCCAGCAGGCAGTGTTTCTCGATACCGAAGGTCGAGCCTACTCAACGCCGGCGCACACGCTGCCGTCGGCACGCGGAGCGGGTGAGCCGCTCACCGGCCGGTTCAGTCCAGTCGCTGGCGCGCGCTTCGTGTCATCGCTGATCGCCGAGTCGGACACGCGCTTTATTGTCGCGTCTAGCTTTGGCTACGGCTTCGTCACTCGCTTCGAGAATTTTGTCGGGCGACAAAAAGCCGGCAAGGCCATGCTCAATCTCGCTGACGGTGCGGAAGTCCTACATCCCGCGCAGGTCACCGAGTTGGAAACCGACATGCTGGTCTGCATCACCTCAACTGGCCATCTGCTGGCGTTTCCGCTCACTGAACTACCCGAGCTCGATAAGGGCAAAGGCAATAAGCTGATTCAGATCCCGCCTGCCAAGCTCAAGTCAGGCGACGAGAGCGTGCTAGCCATCGCCTGCGTGCGCAGCGGCGGCGAACTCACCCTGCACTGCGGCCAGCGCAAGCTCGGCATCAGCTGGCGCGATCTGCAGGCCTACGCCGGCAGCCGCGCCTCACGCGGCAACCAGCTGCCGCGCGGATTTCAGCGAGTGGATCGTGTTGAGGTGGTCTAAGGTCTATTTCAGGAAGCTCACTCGAACCCGTTGGTAAACAGCGCCTCCTCAAAGGCCGGCCCACCTTGGAACAAGATTCGACCGCCGTCGGCACGCGCGTCGCCGGCGCCGTTGTCGATCAGGGTGAAGCTGATACGGTCACCGTCAATCGACAGCGGCAAATCGCCCCAGCGAATACTGGCTGCGCTGCCGGGCACACGCGGGCCGTACAGGCGAATCTGCGAGCGCCGATCAAACGTCGCGCCGTGGATACGCAAGGTCACGCGAGCCTGTGTGCAGTTGGCGATCTCAAAGCGAAACGCACCATCGGGCTTCTGTTTAACCGCGTCGGCACCGAAGGCGTCACGATCCACCGCCTGCACGTCGAACAGCTGGTCGCACGCACCTTCAATGCCCACCGCGCTTAGGGTGTATGGGCGCGCCAGCAGAGGCGTAGCTAGCCCATTGCTGTAGAAGACCGAACTGGCCTGCGTACTGCCCGGACTGGCGACATTGGCCTGACCGGCATCGAGCATGCCGTCCCCATTGCCGTCGCCGCCGTTGGGTGCAGCGCCCTCAGTCGAGCTCGCCGCGCCGTCGCCATCGCCATCCGGCACGCGGGTGAAACTGTAGATACCGGTGCGCGTCCCTGAGTAAAAAATGGGCGTGGCAGGATTGCTGGCATCAATCGCCAGCGACGTGCTGGAAGATTCAGGTAAGCCCGCGCTGACCGAGTCCCACGTCGCGCCACCGTCTTCCGAGAGATACACACCGCCAGGATTCAGCGAGCTACCGCCGCTCGCCACCAGCACCCGCAGCGAGTTGCTCGGATCAATCGCAATTGCCCGAATGTCTTGACCCGCAAGACCCGCGCCGACCGGCAGCCAGGTCGCGCCCGCGTTGACGGTTTTGTAGACGTTGCCCGCCACGCTGCCATCATCCTGCAGGGGGTTGGTCGACGCGTAGAGGACGCTACCGTTGCTCGGGTCCATGGCTAGCGCCAGCACCGTATGCACTGAATTGACCGAGCCTGCATAACGCGGTAATCCGGTTGAACGCTGTGTCCAAGTCGCACCACCGTCGATGCTACGGAACACGCCGCTGAACGCATTGGGCGTCATCGTCATCGCGCCGACCGACGACAGGTAGGTGCCCACGTAAAGCGTCGTCGGCGTAGTGGGATCGACGACAATCGGCACAGGAATCGGGTAGTTGGTCAACGGAAACGGGTCCGTGACGGTGCCACCGTTGACGCACTCACCAGTCGGCAAGCCATCGTTGCCAGGCGTCATCCCGGCTCCAGGCAGGCTGACCGTATTCCAACTTGTGCCCGCATCCTGGGAGCGCCACAGCCTCGGCACTACTAGGGTGGGCGCTGCCCCTACCGCACTGCAGGTGACCCGACCTGAGGCCGTCAGATAGAGACGTGTCCAAACGCCGCCGCTTATTAGGGACGTGTCCGCCGCGATGGCGCGCGAGGTGCCTAGTGCGCCCACCGTGGATGCGGGCGCGCCAAGGCCAATGAAGTTGTTGATGCTCGTGAACGTCGTTCCGCCGTTGACGCTTTTGGCGAGCGGCGAAGCGCGCATGGAGGTAGGCACCGACGGCGCGCTATCGCGCCCCACGGCATAGATCACCGTTGTGGCGGCAGCTGCACTGGTGTTGGCGTCAACCAGCAAGCCGCGCATCCAGTCGAGCGCACTGCCGCTGCCAGCCGCCGACCAGCTGGCAGCCGCATCGGTCGAGCGGAAGAAGGGCCGAGTGAAGCCAACGTAGTCACTCTGGCCGGCGTAAAGTGTGGCTGGGTCGGTCGGGTTGAGCACCAGACTGCGAATATTGGTGGCGCGCAGTCCGTCGTTACGCTCAACCCACGTGGCACCGCTATCGCCAGAGCGATAAAAACCTGCACCGGGCGTGCCGAAGTAGCGCACGCTGGTATCACCTGGCTTTATCGACAGCATGCTGGCCCCAAGGATCTCGCCACCCGGCCAGCTGGGTGCAGCGCCTGCGATGTAGCTGACGCCGGCGTCGTTGCTGATCCAGCTGCCGCTTTCGGTATTGCCGGCAATCACCTGCGTTGGCGAACTGCCAACGAAGACGAAGTTGGACAAGCGACCCTGCGTTGGCGCGTTGGTGTCGAGGCTAAACGTCGCACCGCCGTCGATGCTGCGCATGTAGCTGCCGGCGCTGACGCTAAAATTGAGTCCGCCTTGCAGAAGGACGAGTCCAGCGCTGTTCGGACTAAACGCCACCTGGCTCGCACACGCCGCAAAGGCTGCGGGTATCGGTCCGATGACCGTCGATGCGGTAAATGTCGTGCCGCCGTTGACCGAGCGATACACCGCAGCGCCGCCATACGCGCTGCCATCCTGTGGCTCGCAAGGAGTTACCACTAGGCGTAAGGGGTTGGTTGGGTCGATTGCCAACTTGCCCAGATTAACCGGCAGGGTGCCCGCACCGATGGCGCTCCAGCTCGCGCCGCCGTTGATACTTTTGAACGCGCCGTGCTCAAACGTTGTGAGGTAAAGCGTGGCGCTGTCACTGGGGCTCATCACCATGTCGATGAACAAAGCATTCGCCGGCAGACCGCTGCCGACGGCGTCAGCAAAACTGGAACCGCCGTTGGCTGAGCGCATGATGCGACTGGACAACAGGTAAACGACATCGGCATCCGTTGGACTTGCCAGCACCTTGGTAATGAATCCTAGGCGCTGGGTCTCGGCTACGCGTAAAAAGCTCAGCCCATCGTCGCTGCTTTTGAATAGGGCCGCATTGGCCGCGACAAACAGGACGTTCGGTGCAGCGGCACTCGTCGCAATGTCGACCACCTGCCCACCGGCTGGACCCGCCGATGACCAAACGCCTGGCCCGGCGATAGCCGGCGCAAGGGCAAAGCTACCGGCGAGTGCTAGTGATAGGCGAAACAGCAGCGGTGAAGTCTTCATCTGAGTGCTTCCTCGATAGGCGAAAGGACATATCTGCGGGCGGGCCTAGCCACGATTTGCCGGCCGCACACGGTCGCAAACTGCAGCAGATCAGAACGACAAGCGGTTGGCGCAGCACGAGCGGAGAGGCTCACCTGCGGGCGGCGGGTGGAATCAAATCGAAGCGAGGTGAGGTGAATCGAAAATTGACCACTCTCGAAGGGATCGCCATACAACATCGTCGGCAAAGCGGCCTCAAAACGGACAATCACCAGAATACGCGGCAAGCATGAATGTGGACGCAGCGAGAGCGCAGGTACCATCGGTGTCGATCAGCACAGGAGTCCCAACATACTGGCTAAGCGGGCAGCCTGCGTGACCGAACCGTCCGTCAACTCAGGTTGATTGCGACTGCGCTCGGGACGATTCCGCAATCAGTGCCTATACTCAGCTAGGACAAGTTGGCGCACTACTGACAAGGAACTACGGGACGCCATGAAGCAGTTGGCCGGTCTTCTCGATAGAGTTTTTCTCGTATTCGCTGTACTAGCCGCAGGGATATTGCCGTCGTTCGTCGCGCAGTATCGTCAGCGAATTGCTGGCCGCTTGGATCAGCTGAATCTTGATCTTGATCCGTGGCGACAGATTGCCGGGCGTCTGCACGGCGGCGATTTGCAGGCCTTGGTCCAGCACCACATCAACAGTGGCGATGCGACATTTGTTGCGGAAGCCAGTGCCATAACCGCTATGCAGCAGCAGCTGGGCGAGCTACAGGCTGCAGTGGGCGCGATGCAGGGTGACATCCTGCAACGAATCTACGGCTGGCTACAGCACGTAAACGGGCAGGACGCGCGCGCCACGTGGACGTTGTTTGAGCCGCAGTTCCCGCTTGATCCGCAGTCGTTGATGTTCGCGATTGCAGGGGGCGCGGCCGCGTGGCTGGCGTTCATCGTTTTGATCTGGAGCGTTGCAGCGATTGCGGGCCGTTTGTTCGGCCAGCCCACGTCAAAGCACAAGCTTGCGCGCTGAATTGATTCGCCTCGTGCCGCGCGCGTATTCGCCTGCGCAGCGCCGAGACTAGCCCGTACAGATACGATCGCGACCGCTGTGTTTGGCGAGGTAGAGCGCGCCGTCGGCCCGCTGCAACAGCTGCGTTTCGGTTTCACCATTGGCGTTAAATTGTGCGAGCCCCGCACTAAAGCAAATCTGCAAGCCCACCACGCCCGCCCAGTTGCGCTGGCTGTGAAAGCGCTGTCGCAGCCTTTCGCAAATTGCCTGCGCCTGCTCGAGGGTGGTGTCGTGGAATATCACGGCAAACTCCTCACCGCCAACGCGCGCCGCAAGATCCGTAGCGCGACACGCGCCGCTCAGCATGCGCCCTACCTCGCGCAACACGGCGTCGCCCGTGCTGTGGGAATACTCGTCGTTAACCGCTTTGAAGTGGTCGACGTCCAGCATCGCTAGGGTTAGCGGGCGCTCGCCGTCGCGCGCCCAATCAAGCGCGCGGCTGAGCGCTGGGTCAAATGCGCGTCGGTTGGGCAAGCCGGTGAGTACATCCTCCTGCGCCTGCCGTTCGAACGCCTCCGACTGCTGTTTTAGCTGATTCATGAGGCGGGACTTTTCATCATCTGCGTGCAGAAGACGCTCAGCCTGGTGTTGCAAATCCTGCGTGCGTTCATCGACTAAGCGCATCAGACGTCGATTGTTTGCTTCGTAGCGCCTCACCAAATAGCGATAAAGAAACAGCAGCATTGCAAGGACCAAAATCACGGCGCCTGCGCGGACGCTGGTGCGTTGCCACCAGAAGGGCTCGATGCTGAAACGCCACGTTGCCTCCCGCGTGCTCCAGGCTCCGCCGGGATGCGCCGCGCTGATGTGCAGCATGTAGTTGCCCGGTGCGAGACCAATGAACTCGACGTTGCGCTGCCGTCCGCGGTCGATCCAATCGGCGTCCAGACCATCAAGCCGCGTGCGGTAGACGATGCGCTCCGGCAGTACAAAGCTCAAGCCAACATAGCCGACCGATAGCCGCCGTCCGCCAGGCAGCGATACGCCTTCATGCGCTTCTCCGTATGGCAACGGCTCACCGTCAACGCGCAGGCTTTCTATGACCGCTGGCGGCGGTGCATGTTGTCGCTGAGCAGCGAGGCGCTTGGGATCAACGGTGGTAAGCCCATTGGCGGTGGCAACCCACAGCGTGCCGTCGCTACGGACCCATGCGGCGGGACCGGAACTGCCGTTGGCCTGCGCGCTAGCCATGCCGTCCATTTCATTGAAGCGCTCCACTTCGATACGCGCGCTGCTGCCGTCGGCAACCGCATTTAGAGCTGCCAGCGTCGTGCGCATAACGCCGCGGTTGCTGGTGATCCACACGTTGCCGGCGAGGTCGGCAGTCATTGTAAACGTGGCATCAACCGGCATGCCTTGCTCCAGCCCGACGCGCGCGAGCTTGCCATCGCGATACCGATACAGGCCGCGATCAGAGACGATCCACATGTCGTCGCCAAAGCGGCGAAATCCGAATACGGTGCGCCCACCGCCTAGCGCATCAAGATCAATGCGCTGGATTTTGTCGCCTCGCAGCACGCGCACGCCCTCGATGGTGCCCATCCAAAGTTCGCCCGGCTGACTGCTTAGCGCCGTGGTCAAACCAGTTGGCGCATCGATGCCTTCCAGCATGCGCGCGTGGTCACCTTTGAGCCTTGCGACTCCACGCTGGGTTCCCAGCCACACGATGCCATCGGAATCGACCGCGATGGCGCGTAGGTTGCCGCTCGGTAGCCCGTTGGCCTCGCCATAGTGTCGAGTGCTGCCGTCCGCATCCAGGCGATACAAGCCATCGATATACGTACCCACCCATAGCCTTCCCAGGTCATCGGAGGCAAGACTCAGCAGCGACGGCGGATTGCCGCTTTCTGTCGACAGTGGGATCGACGTAAACAAACCGTTGTCGCCCAGCCGATCCAAGCCTCCGGTCGAGCCAACCCATAGGTCGCCGCGCTGGTCCTCCAGCACCGAGCGGACGTAGTCTCCGCTCAGGCCGTCCCTCTGCGTGTAGTTGGTGAACAAGGTTTCGCGAAAGCGAAACAATCCGCCATTCGCACCTGCCCAGATGCTGCCCTCAGCATCCTCAAAGAGTTGCAAAATTCGACCACCCGGCAAGTCTAAATTCTGTGCGACTCGCTCGAGGCCATAGCGCTCAGTTAGCCGCAGCACGCCGAGGTTCTCCGTCCCCAGCCAAATGTGGCCCTTGCGGTCCTGCAGCATGGCGGTGAGGCGCGCCTTGCCCGGCAGCCGGTGCTTCAAGACTGGTTTATCGTTTTCCATCCGATAGAGGCTGTCTTCGACAGCGATCCAAAGGTTGCCATCGGGCGCGAGATAAGGCCAAGCAAATCCGGCCGGCAGCCCGAAGTCGTCCGGCACAAGTCGGGCAACGCCGCCTCCCTCGATATCGCGGTAGGCCAAACCACCAAACGTGCCAATCCAAAGGCGATTGTGCTGATCCAGCTCCATGCGCGTGTTGGCGTTGCGCAACGGCGAGTCCGGCGCTGGCTCGACGTATTGAAACTGACCGTCGGGCGTCAGAACGCTCAGCCCCTTTCCTTCGTAGAGCAGCCAAAGCCGACCCTTGGCATCCATCGCCATTGCCTGAATCAGAACGTTAGGCAAGTTGGCGGGTCTCGGCCAAAAGCGCAGCGCGCCGCTGGCGTCGCGATGACCGAGATTTCCGCGCGAGTCGCTAATCCACAGCTCGCCCTTTTGATCGCGGTAAAGAGCACCGATGCCGTTGTCCAACAGGCCCGGCTTGCTGGCGCGATCAAGCACGCCGAACTCCAAGCCGTTGTAGCTAACCATGCCCTCCCAGGTGCCAAACCAAAGGTGGCCTTCTGGTGTCTGCACAATCGCGCGAATGGTGTTGTGCGGCAGGCCTTCTACGGTCGTCCAACTATCGACGGCATAGTCACGCAGCGGTGGCGCGCTCGCGGCTTGAACCAATGCGATCATCGTCAAACACAGCCACGCGCACAGCGACTGGCGCAGTACCCATTGATTGGGCCGGCGTGTTCGAACATGACGGGGTATATTAGTCATCCATCAATTGTGCCCGTCACCTATCCGCAGCGTAAGTTTTCGATTGTTAGCAATCGCAACGGTGACGATAGAGGGGGCAGACATCACGCCCGGCGGCAGTTCTACATGACCATTTGGACGTGAGGTGAATAGACGGCAGCGCAACCTGCCTCACAAAAAACTGGCCATCGCCACCTGCTCACGCCCGCCCATAGACGTCCTCCAGCCGAACAATATCGTCCTCACCAAAATAATCCCCACACTGCACTTCAATCAGATGAATTGGCTGCGCGCCTGGGTTCTCAAGACGATGCAAGGTATCGGTGGGAATGTAGGTGGACTGATTGCGCTCCAGCAAAAACTCGTCGTCGCCGACGCGGACGCGCGCGGTGCCGTGCACGACCGTCCAGTGCTCGCTGCGACGATAGTGCTTTTGCAGCGAAAGGATGCCGCCCGCGTTGACCGTCAGCCGCTTCACCTTGCAGTCGTCTGCGTCTTCCAACACGGTATAGCTGCCCCACGGGCGATATACCGTTGCGCCGTGCTGCGCGGCAGGGTGTCGACGCGCACGCAGCTGTTCGACTACCTGCTTGACGGCTTGGCTCTGGCTACGGTCAGCGACCAGCAGCGAATCGCCCGCGTCTACAATGACCAGATCGCGCACGCCGACGGTGGCAATCAGACGCTGATCAGCCTGTAGGTAGCAGTTGTGGGTGTCGATGGCGACGACGTCGCCGAACGTGCGATTGCCCTGCTCATCGGCGTCACCCAGCTCACTGACCGCCTGCCACGAGCCGATGTCGCTCCAATCAAAGCTCGCCGGCACCACGGCGCGGCGTTTGGCCGGCTCCATCAAGGCGTAGTCAATCGAGATGTCTGGCTGCGCCGCGAACAGCGCCGCATCGAACTTGCGAGGCTCGGCCGCATGGCCGCCTTCAGCGAAACAAGCGCGAGCGGCGACGAGCACGTCCGGGCAGCTATCAGCGGCCTGCTCCAGCACGGCGCTAACCGCGAAGCAAAACATGCCGGCGTTCCAGTAGTGGTGACCAGAGGCCACAAATGCCTCGGCACGGCCGCGCTCCGGTTTTTCGATAAACGCCGACAGCACGCGCCCTCCTCGCTCGGCAATTTGTTCGCCGGCATCGATATAGCCAAATCCAGTTTCTGGCGAGGTTGGCTGAATGCCAAACGTCGTTAAATAGCCATCCGCAGCAAGCTGACTGGCGGCGGCCACGTCTCGCGCAAAGGCGTCCAGATCAGCAATCAAATGATCGGCCGGCAGCACCAGCATCAGCGCCTCGCCGCCGTGCCGCTGTTCGATATCGAGCGCCGCTAGAAGAATCGCGGGTGCCGTATTGCGACCAGCAGGCTCAAGTAAAAACCGCGTCGTCAGACCGTCCGCGAGCGGCGCGTAGTTAGCTACGGTCAAGCCGTGATAGTCCTGACCGGTGACCGTCAGCACTTCACCTGCATCAGCCACTAACGCCGCGCGCTTAAAGGTCTGCGCAAGTAGCGAGTCTTGTCCACCCAACCGCATAAAGGGCTTCGGATAGCCGCGCCGCGAAGCAGGCCAAAGGCGGGTGCCGGCACCGCCGGAGAGAATGACTGGAATCAGCATGAGATCGTTTGGCTTTTAGATAGATGCATTGACGTTATGCGGGCTGTTTGAACATAGCGGCGGCTTAAGGAGAATAGCTGCACAGGATCGCCATCGCGAGATTCCTGCTTTTTTTGGAACTGTCGGCGGAGGCCGGAAGAGCCACGCCACAGAATCGTCATTGCGAGGCCAGCTTCATTGGCCGTGGCAATTCAGCGCTTGCTTTTGTGCTCGGCAGCCGGCTCTCCACAGCGCGTCAACGCTGGATTGCCACAGCGCCTGCGGCGCTTCGCAATGACGGTGCGCGCCGTTGCGCTCAAGGCCGCGCCAAAAGCTCTGTTAAACAAGCGAGTCCGTGATATCGAGGATCGAGCTGTCCCTACATGGCCTTCGAAAGTTCTCCGATCACCTGATCGAGGCCCGTCTGCCAGCTCGGCAGCGACACGCCATAGGCGCGACGCAATCGCTGCCCATCGAGCACTGAATACGCAGGGCGCCTGGCTGGCGTTGGATAGTCGGCGCTGCCAATGGGCACAACGCGTGGCGACGCATGAAGCAGGCCTGCGCGCTGCGCAGACTGCATGATCGCTTCCGCAAAACCATGCCACGTCGTGTGACCCGCACTGGTGAGATGGAACGTGCCTAGCAATTCACCGTCAGCGTCGCTGGCGCTCAGTCGCGACAACATTGCCAGGGTGGCTGAGGCGATCGACCGCGCAGGCGTCGGTGCACCGTACTGATCCGCGACCACGCGCAGCTCATCGCGCTCAGCTGCCAGCCGCAGCATGGTGAGCACAAAGTTGCTGCCGCGCGCCGCGTAGACCCACGCGGTCCTGAGAATCAAATGCCGCGCACCCGAGGCACGAATGGCTTCCTCGCCATCACGCTTGCTGCGACCGTAGACGCCGAGTGGCGACGTCGCTGCGTGCTCGGACCAAGGCGTGCTCGCACTGCCGTCAAACACGTAGTCGGTTGAGTAATGCACCATCAAGGCATCGTTAGCGCCGCACCAGCGTGCGATGACGTCTACCGCGTCGGCGTTGACGCAATGCGCAAGCGCCATCTCGCGTTCGGCCCGATCAACGGCTGTGTAGGCGGCGGGGTTGACCACTACCCGCGGCTGTAAACGATCAAGCAGCGGCTTGATTGACGCAGGCTGCGCAAGATCCAGCGCTTCACACCCTGCGCCACCGGGCAGCTTGCCGTCGCGGGTTGCCGCAATCAGCGACCCTATCGGCGCCAGCGCGCGATGCAGCTCATAGCCTACTTGCCCGGAAGCGCCGGTTAGGAGCAGCGTCTGCACGGCGGACTAGGGCTGATAAATCGGCAGTCGATCAGGATCGACGTCGTCGAGAAACGGCGCGCGCGCATCTTTGTCTGACAGCAAAGGCTCGGCCACAGGCCAGTCAACCGCAAATGCTGCATCGTTCCAGCGCAGGCTAGCGTCGGATTCACGCTGATAGACCGCCGTGCAAAGGTAGTGGAAGACCGCACGCTCAGAGGTTACGACAAAGCCATGAGCAAAGCCTTCAGGCACCCAAAATTGGCGACGATTTTCTGCACTCAAAACGGCTGCCGCCCAGTGACCAAACGTCGGCGAGCCGCGGCGAATATCGACCGCGACGTCATACACCTCGCCCACGACAACGCTGACCAGCTTGCCCTGCGGATTCGGCCACTGATAGTGCAGCCCGCGCAACACGCCGTGCGCGGACTCCGAGACGTTGCTCTGCACAAACGTCGCGTCGAGCCCGGCCTCGCGATAGCGGCCCGCGTTCCACTGCTCGAAAAATGATCCGCGGCTGTCGCCAAACACCTGCGGCTCGATGACCAAACATTCCGGCAACCGCGATGGGCTGACGCGCATTCCCGACGTGCTCAAATCGCCCTGCCTTGGCGCAGCAGCTGCATCAGATATTGGCCGTAGCCATTCTTCAAAAGCGGCGCTGCTAGCGCCTCAAGCTGAGTGTCATCGATCCAGCCGTTGGAATAGGCAATTTCTTCAGGGCAGCAGACGCGCAGGCCTTGGCGTTCTTCAATCGTCTCGATGAAGTTGCTGGCTTGCAGCAGCGATTCATGTGTCCCTGTATCCAGCCACGCATAGCCACGGCCCAACTTTTCTAGCCGCAGTGAGCCTTCATCCAAATAGCAGCGGTTGAGATCGGTGATCTCCAGCTCACCGCGCGGCGACGGCTTCAAGCGAGCGGCAAAATCAGCGACGCGATGATCGTAAAAATACAAACCTGTCACCGCATAGTTTGACTTTGGCTTTAGCGGCTTTTCTTCGAGGCCAACAACGCGACCCTCGCGATCAAATTCGGCCACGCCGTAGCGCTCAGGGTCTTTCACCCAATAGCCAAACACGGCCGCACCATCGACGTGGGTTGCCGCTCGCCGCAGCTGCTCGCTGAATCCGTGGCCATAGAAAATATTGTCGCCGAGCACTAAACAGCTGGGTCCACCGGCGACAAAGTCGCGACCAATAACAAAGGCCTGAGCCAGCCCATCAGGACTCGGCTGCGCGGCATATTCGATGTGCATGCCCCACTGCGAGCCATCGCCTAACAGATGTTGAAACAAGGCCTGCTCGTGCGGCGTATTGATGATCAGCACGTCGCGAATTCCCGCCAGCATCAGCGTGCTCAGCGGGTAATAGATCATCGGCTTGTCATAGATCGGCAGCAGCTGCTTGCTGATGGCGCGCGTAATCGGATACAGCCGCGTGCCTGAGCCACCGGCCAACACAATGCCTTTGCACATCATGCTCAGGGAGTTCCTATTAAATGATCGAAGCGACGCTTCATCACGCCGCGTGGCTATTGGCAGCGCGGCCGTGAGCAGCTTGGCCAATACGCTCAAGTCGATAGCTGCCATCCAGCACGCTCGCGACCCACGGCTGATGATCCAAGTACCACTCGACCGTGCGCGCGATGCCCACATCAAAGGTGACGCTCGGCGACCAGCCCAACTCGCTCTTCAGCTTGCTGGCATCAATCGCATAGCGACGGTCGTGACCAGGGCGGTCAGTGACGAAGGCAATCTGGCTCTCGCGCGGATTTCCATCGTCACGCGGGCGGCGCTGATCAAGCAGCGCGCATATCGTTTTAACCACATCGATGTTCTGCCGTTCTGCATCGCCGCCAACGTTATAGACCTCGCCGACGCGGCCGCGCTCCAGCACAGCCAAAATCGCTGCGCAGTGATCGCCCACGTACAGCCAGTCGCGCACGTTGCTGCCGTCGCCGTATACCGGCAGTGGCTCGCCAGCCAAGGCGCGAGCGATGATCAAGGGGATGAGTTTTTCCGGAAACTGAAACGGGCCGTAGTTGTTCGAACAGTTAGTGGTGAGCGTGGGCAGACCGTACGTGTGGTGGAACGCGCGCACGAGATGATCAGACGCAGCCTTCGAGGCCGAGTAAGGCGAGTTCGGTGCGTACGGCGTGGTCTCGGTGAACGCGCCGGTCGGCCCTAACGAGCCGTAGACCTCGTCGGTAGAGACGTGCAAAAAACGAAACGCCGCACGCTGCGTATCGCCGCATCCGCGCCAGTAGTCACGCACCGCCTCCAACAGGCTGAGTGTGCCCACCACATTGGTTTGCACGAATGCCGCCGGGCCATCAATGGAGCGATCAACGTGGCTTTCAGCCGCAAAGTTAACGACCGCATCAGGGCGATGCTCAGCCAGCAGACTCCGAACCAACTCCGCGTCACCGATATCGCCATGAACAAACACGTGATCGGAATCGCTTTCGAGCGCGGCCAGCGTGTGGCGATTGCCGGCATAGGTCAGGGCATCAAGATTGATGACGCGCGTATCTCCGCGCGCCATCGCCTGCAGCACAAAATTGCCGCCAATGAATCCGGCGCCGCCAGTAACCAGCCACGTCTGCTTGCTCACGGCTGCAGCGCAGCCGTCGCCTTCACGGGCTCCCCCGCCTCCGCAATTGGGGCTAAATTGCGGTTGAAGAAGTCAAGCAGCCGCGTGTAGTAGTTGAGCTTATTGGCTTCGTTGTAAAAGCCGTGGCCTTCCTTCGACTGCAGGATGTAGTCGCGCTCTTCAACCGGGTTGCCGGCTTTTTTTAGTGCGTCATACATGGCGATCGTGTGGGCGGCGGGTGCACGGTCGTCGCGATTGCCGGCCGACAGAAACACCGACGCTTTGATCTGGTTCGCTAGGCGGTTCGGTGACCGGGCGATCAGGTCCGACTCACTGGTGCCCAGCACCTTCTTCAGGAACGCTTGTCCGCTGTCGCGCTCACGGATGTCGCCTTTCTGGTACATCATCGGCATGTCGTAAACGCCCACGTTGCCGGCTGCGCACTTATACATGTCCGGCTCCTTGGCAACGCCCATCAGCGCCGCATAGCCGCCGTAGCTGCCGCCGTAAATACAGATGCGATCAGCGTTGGCATAGCCCTGCTGCACGGCCCACAGCGTGGCGTCCGTTACATCGTCCTGCATAGTGCCGCCCCATTGCCGATGGCCTAGCTCGGTGAACGCCTCGCCGTAGCCGCCTGAGCCACGAAAGTTGACCTGCAGCACGAGGTAACCACGACTGGCCAAAATCTGCGTGTCGGGGGAGTAAGCCCACTCATCGCGCGGACCGTAGGGGCCGCCGTGCGGATTGACGATCATCGGCAGATTGCTCGGCTTGTCATGGCCCGCCGGGATCGTCAGGTAGCCACGCAGCTCAACGCCGTCTCGCGCTTTCATCTTGAAGGGACGAACCTCAGCGAGCTTATCTTCGTCCAGCCACGGAAATATCTTAAGCAGGAACCGCGCTTTACCCGACTCGCGATCGAACAAGTAGAACGAACCCGGATCGCGGTCGCCAGACGCTACTACAACCGCCTGCTTGCCGTCAGCCGTGGCGCTGGCAAAGCGCACAAACTTGCCTGGGAACGAGCTCGCAAGCGAGCGGTAAAGAACGGCATCGGGGTGCTCGTTATCGAACAGCTTGACCGCCGGGTAGTCAGGATTGCTGAACACGCCAAGCGGTGTCTTGCCGTCGAGGGCTGACAGAACCCCTTCGGCATCCACGCCACCCTCGCGAAAAATCTCTTCAAAGCTGCCATCGGCAGCAAACCATCCCAAGCCAGACGGTCCCTTGCCGTCGTCGCTATACGCCAGCGCGCGGCCATCATCGACGACGCGCTCAATGTAGTAGCGAACTCCGCTGGCTTCGGAGTCGTAGATTTCTTTCCAGCTGTCGTTCTCACGCAGATATATGCGCGATGCGGTGCGCGTACCGTCAAGCTCGCGGGTGCAGCTGGCGAAGCGCGCCTCGCGCTCAGGAGTCAGCGCGAAACCGCAGTTGAAATCAGGTCCTTTCATCAAGGTTTTGCGCCGACCGCTGTACGTGTCTACCTCCACTAGCTCAGACAAACCGCCGTCTTTTGAACCGCCGTAGGTGACTTGCATCAAAACGTGGCCATCGTCATCGCGCACCGGATCACGCATGCTGAAAGACGAAAAATACGAGACTGACTTGCCCTTCTGCGTTGCCGACTGCGTCCCGTACTCGATCAAGCTGCGCGGCTTGTCGCCATCGGCATCAACGGCGTACCAGCTGCCATTTAAGCCGGGCCTGCCGCCGAGCGAATCGATAGGCTTGGCGCCTGCAAACACCAGTCGCTCAGGCCCCGACCAATAGAACGGCCCCACGCCCTGTTTGTTGGGCAGCTGCGTCACTTTGAGCGGGGTCAGGTCGGACGTTCGCAGTACGACCATCGCCACCTGTTCGTTGATCGGCACGGTCACCGCGAGGTATTCGCCAGTTGGCGAAATCCGTGCTTCGCGCAGCTTCGGATTGCGAACGAGGTCTTCGAGTGGGATCAAGTCCTCAGCCGCACTGGCCGTCATCAAAATAGAGCTAGCGCCGACGCAGATCGCGACCCGGCCCAACAATGAACGTGAAAGTTGCCGCATTCGTATTCCCTCAGTTGGCGCCCGTCGGCGCGCGTCAGATGTCAAACACTATTAGTTTTCCCGCACAATCTGTAGAAGGTCGCCGGTCAGACTGAGCCAACCGCGTTACGTTCGATCGTGCGAGATGATTCGGACAGAGGGAGCTTATCGCATACCGCGCGCGCGTTCTTCGGCGTGTCGGTTGCAAGCAAACTAACCCGCGACAGCAAAAACCCGCAACGATAGCGGCGACCCCAAGAGCCCGGCAAGGCGTCCCGGCGGAACCGCCTAAATATCCTCGTCCATATCAATGTCAATTGACCCATCAGCTCGACGGTTCACCCGCGTGAGGCCAGGAAACTGTTCCTCAAGCCGACTCAGCTCCATCTCGCGTTTCGACAACAAGCCTTCTTGAACCCGTAGCAGATCGGCCAATTCACGGTTGTCGAGAATGAGCTGCCGATACTCCAATGCCTGCCGAATCGATGTCTCCAACTCGTAGGCCTCCCACGGCTTTTGGATGAAGCGAAATATATGGACCTTGTTGATGGCGGCAATGACTGCCTGAAGATCGGCGTAGCCACTTAGCACCATTCGAGCAATATCGGGCTGAATCTCGATGACCTGGGTGAGAAACTCAACACCATCCATCTCAGGCATGCGGTAGTCGCTGATC
Source organism: Lysobacterales bacterium (assembly GCA_038257785.1). GTDB lineage: Bacteria > Pseudomonadota > Gammaproteobacteria > Xanthomonadales > Xanthomonadaceae > JANNWF01. Next base: position 2,816 of record JBBSIY010000010.1, on the reverse strand, counting down.
ACCAGATCGAAAGCGGTGTGCCGCGCGCGCTCCAAGGCTTCGTTCGGCGACGTGAAGCACTCCATCGAGTGCGGCTCCCCGTTAGCACCTCGCGCCATCCCGTTGATGACCCGCCGAAGGCTGTTCAGTATGTTCGACTCATCATCAACCAAGAGAATCTTCGACACTCGGCGCCTCCTTGATTTGAATAGGTAGTCAGTCTATCGGCCAATGCTCGGCAAAAAAACGTTGCACGTGGTTCCAAGACCGAGTTCGCTTGAAACCTCTATTCGACCATGGTGCTTGCTCACAATCCCATATGACAAGGCCAAGCCAAGGTCAGTACCGCTGCCGACAGGCTTGGTCGTAAAAAACGGATCGAAGATTCTTGCCTGTATTTCTTTCGGAGTATCCACACCATCATCGGCAACGGAGATACACACTCCATCTTCTTCCACGCTTGTGGGTATGGCGATTTGGCCGTGCTCTTTGATTGCGTGGCCTGCGTTAACCAGCAGATTCAAGTCGCGGCAGGGATCATGGCGGTCTCCAGACTCAGCACTTAGTCAAAATCATCGAGCCCCACCAGATACGGCTGCAGCCCTTTGCCATGGCTGAACAATTTGTGAATTTGTCAACATCCAGTATGCTTCAGAGGGTGCGATATTCCATCGCCGCCGAGGGGAAATCGAAATGAGTCACTCAATATCGAAGCGCGATGATGCTGGCCGCAACGCGTCGTCGCGGAACTCCCTTAGCCTGGCTGGTGCAGCCGTTGCGGGCGCGGGATTGCTGACGGGCGCAGCCGCTGATGCAGCGACATTCAATGTCACCACCCTCGCAGACGCCGGAGCCGGCAGTTTGCGTCAGGCAATTGATGACGCAAATGCAGCAGCCGGTGCCGATATGGTTACCTTCCAGGCTGGGCTCACGGGCACCATCACCCTGACGTCTGGGCAGCTGGAGATCACCGATTCGCTGGTGGTTACCGGGCCCGGCGCGGCCAATTTGAGCGTCAGCGGCAACAATGCCTCGCGTGTTTTCTACCTCTACAACGGGGGTTCGACCATCGATGTACAGCTGTCGGGCATGACCATCACCGGTGGCAACGCGAACATTGGCGCGGGCATCGCCAATTTCGATGAGAACCTGACGCTGGACGGTGTGACCATCACTGGCAATGCTGCAACTGGGGATGGCGGCGGCCTATGGGCCGATGGGTTCAACATGAACCTGACCATTCAGAACAGCACGATCAGCGGCAACAGCTCAGGCCAGGACGGTGGCGGCGTTTACATCGAAGATACCGGTAGTCCGACGCTCATCAGCAATACGACGATCAGTGGAAACACGGCGGTCGGCGCTGGCGGCGGTGTTTATTTATACGATCCGGACGATGACATCACCATCACCAATTCGGCGATCAGCGGCAACAGCGCCGGCACGACCGGTGGTGGTGTCTATTTGTACAGTTTCGATGGCGGCGGGCTTCAAATCACCTCGAGCACCGTTTCCGGCAACTCGGCTCCAGCAGGCGGCGGGCTATTTTTGTACGGCGTCGACACGCCGTTCCTGATGGAAAACTCCACCGTTTCGGGCAATCAGGCGACTGCGGGTAACGGTGGTGGAGTGTTTCTGTATTCCAATAGCGCCGCCTCTCAATTTCGCCATTCGACGATCGCGGCCAACTCCGCCACGGGTGCTGGTGGCGGTATGTTCAACAATTCTGGTGACGTGACGGCCGTGCATACGCTGATCGGCGACAACACCGCAGGCAGCGATGCGGATGCAAGCGGCACCGGCACCTTTCTGCTGGCTAATAGTCTGATCGAGGCACCGGGCACGGCGGTCATTACCGACAACGGCGGTAACGTGCTCAATTTGGATGCCCAATTGAGTGCCTTAGCCGATAATGGTGGCACCACCCTGACGCATTTGCCGGCCGCGGCCAGCCCGGCAGTCAATGCCGGCGATGCCGCGTTCACCCCGCCGCCTGCCAGCGATCAGCGCGGCAGCGCGCGCGTTCTCGGCGGACGGATCGACATCGGCTCGGTCGAAGGTGCCCAGGGTACGGTCGAATTTGCGCTTTCTGCGGACACGGTTGCAGAAGAAGCTGGCAGCATCGGTCTGCTGGTCAACCGCACCGGCGGCGGCGATGGCGCGGCGAGTGTCGACTACGCGACGACGCCCGGCACGGCTACAGCGGCATCGGACTACACCACGACCAATGGCACCTTGAACTGGGCGAATGGCGACGTGGCACCCAAAACGATCACCGTGCCCATTCTCGATGATGCGGTGCCGGAAGCGACGGAATCTTTCACGGTGACGCTCACCAATGCCGGCGGTGCCGCGATCGGTGCGATGACTGTTTCCACGGTGAGTATTACCGACACAGACATGACGACCGGTACGTTGGAAGTTGCCGCAGCAGCCGCGACTGTCGATGAATCGGCCGGTACATTGAACGTCCAGGTCAATCGTGTCGGCGGCAGTGGCGGTGCGGCATCGGTGCAGTACACCACCAACCCCGGCACGGCTCTTGCCGGCTCGGATTACACAACCACCACGGGAACCCTGAACTGGGCTGACGGCGATGCTGCGCCAAAAACTATCATCATTCCGATCATCGACAACATGTTGCCGGAGCCGGCGGAGATGTTTACGGTTACTTTGAGCAATGCCACAGGTGCCATCTTGGGCGCCAGTGCGACAACCACAGTGACCATCACCGATACGGATGCGGCGCTGGTGCCGGTGACAGCCATTCCCACGTCGGGACTCCTTGGAAAACTGGGACTGGGCTTTGGTATGGGCCTGCTGGGTTGGCTGGCACT
>JBBSIY010000009.1:0-24583 GCA_038257785.1 Lysobacterales bacterium | reverse complement strand
CCGAGCTCGGCCATGCGTTTCGCAAATGCCAGACTGGTCAAGCTGAGGTCGATGGCTAGGAGGTCGATCTCGAGAAACCGCTGCGCGGTCTCAATCGGGTGTTGTCCAGTGCCGCATCCCGCATTCAGTGCAGCGATGGTCCCCACGTTAATACGCGGTCGGTACGCTGATTTTGGAAAGCGCCGACGGAGATAGTCATCCAACGTCTGTCGATGTAGCGGCGACGCGGAACCAACCCATCGAGGGTAGGGGTTCTCTTCGTACTGCTCCCGAACTTCCTTCGAGGCGTCGTCTTCAATTTTCGTAAGTCGTGGGATATCGCGACGAATCCTCAATTCCGCCGATGGATTGCGAACCTGCTGGTCCAACAGCAGGGTGATTTCCTGTGGCCACTGTCGGCTGAGGAGACGGTTCGCGCCGCGCAGCGAATAAAGGGGCAGGTAGCTAGCCAGTGCCGGTATCCAGTCAACCGGAATCGACTGGTCCGCCAATAGGGCAGCCTCGCACATGCCCTTCAATCCACGTACGGAGGCGGCTTGTGTAGCGTCTTGTGGATAGACGTACTCGTTTATGAAGCACTGCCGAGCAAGCGCGGAGTGGAAGACTAGTCGCTGTGTGTCGGAGTCCGCGGCTGGATTTAGTGCCTCATTGAAAAGACGGTGACGTAAGGAACAAAGCAGATGCTCCATCGGCATGTGGGTGACCGGCGCGTGCCCCAGAAGCGCTATAAGCACTCGGTTGGAAAACACGTGCGAGCGGGGAAATCCATCAAGCGGGGCGAGGGCTGGCCAGCAGTTGGCCGCCGCGTTCATCCATTCTCGAAATTGCGTGTCGGTCCACAAAAACCGAGTTAACACTTGAGACATTACCTGTGGGCGGCACCAAGGCTCAGAAATTGCTCGAATCGCAAGTTCTCCAAACGAGACGCTATCGGCGACAAATTTATAGTTGCTCACCAGATCAATAAACCCCGAGCGAGCCGGGGCGAAATCGGGATTGATAAGCAAGGCGCGCTCAAGGCAAGCGAAAGCATCCGCAAGCCGGCCTACCGTTGCCAGCTCCTTGCCGCGATTAACGAGGACGCCAAGATGGCGGGGATTCAGCTCCAATGCGCGATCAAAGCTTCGAAGCGCTTCATCGCTACGCTTCAGATCGCCGAGCACGACACCGAGGTTGCTATGCACCTCGACATCGTCCGCGTGCAGCGCTGCTAAGCGACGGAGCAGGTTCAGCGACGAATCCAGGTCGCCTTGCTCGCGATAACAGCTTGCGAGCAGCATAAGGCAGTCAAAATGATCCGGCTCGACCGACAGCACCAACGCGCAGAATTCGCGCGCCTCGGGATACCGTCCTTGCGCCGCAAGCACTGCCGCTAAATTGCTCGAAACCGAGAGCCGATCTGGCACCAGCGTGTGTGCACGCCGGTAGAGAGCCTCGGCTTCGCGCCACCGATTGTGGTTGTGATGTTCGATCGCATCGAGGAACAGAATTTTTGCGCGCTCGAGATTTTCCATCGCTTCTTGTTGAATCACCTTGTTGAATCGCCTTCTTGTAGAGCTGCGAATTTTTCCTTTGCCCCATTTGAGAGGGAGCCCCGCCCTCATCGCCTGACCGTTGACGCGGTAGGGAAATTTTGAGACTTCCGGCGCGCGGACGATTGAGTTAGCCGACTTCGCTTTGCTGCCGGCGGCCGTCCACGCGGTCGATCACGGCACTAACCCGGAAACCAGCAGTTGAACGCAACGGTAATCCGCTCGCTAGTGCCCACATAGGGCAACACCTGATGGAACAAATACGACGGGAAAATAATCAGTTCGCCGGCCTGTTGGCGCAGGAGGAAGTTCTTGCTGGAAAAAGGCAGTCGCAGTCGGGCATTGCCGCGGTCAACGAACATGTTGGCTGCGCCAAGCGGATTGAGAAACGAGATCGCGCCGTTGTCGGCCCCAAGACCGTCGCCCGGGCTCACGCAGTAAACCCCACTCCACGAGGCCATGGGGTGATTGTGCAGCGCAAAGTAAGCACCGCTGCGAGACACGTGAAACCACGTGTGGCTAGCCAGTTTTAGTTCAGCGAGCTCGGCGGGTGAGACGTCAGCGAGCTCTCCGATAGCCTTTCTCACATGGCTAAAGCAGAACTCCTTCAGCGCCACCACACAGGGTTCAGACGATGCGAAGAAGTCGAACCGACTCTCGAATAGCTGGGTCGGAATCGCCATTGCAGGCGAGGGGTTGCGATGGCGATTGCCGTCCGCCTCCAAACGCAAGATATGCTCGCGGAGAGCGCGATTTAGATCCGCTGGATGAGCGTGTTGGATTTGCAGTAGGGGCACGCCAAAAAGCGTGTAGATCGTAGAGTCCACGCGGTTGCCTTGTGCCGTCGCTGAGTGTGCCGTCGCTGAGTCAATCTGGTTAGCCCGCGAACACCCGCGACCACTACCGCTCTCACTCCGACTGCGTCACCCGCCGAAAGACTCTTTCAGTCTGCGCTCAGCGCTCTACAGGTCTTGGTGATAACGCACGAAAGGCGTACGCGTGTCGGAACTCTTGTCGATGTCTCGCGGCAGGACGGAGAGCGGCCACTGGCTAACGTCGGGATTGCCGAGCAAATTGCGCGCGCCCACTGTCAATCTTGCCCGCCACGGCGAACGCCACGACACCCCAAGATCAACATCAAATGACGATGTCGCTGATGGCAGCCCCGCTGCGCTGACCAAATTTACGGGCGGAACTTCGATCAGACGGCCAGTCAGTCGTCCGGAAAACGCGCCGTAGCCGGCATCGAAACTGAGTGCCGTTGTGTCCATACGCAGCGGCGCGCCAAGCGTCGGTCCCGTCGCCAAGCTGCGTGATAGCGCGCCTGCCAACTGCAGCCAGCTCTGATCGCCGAAGCGGTAACGACCGCTGGCGCTGAGCTCAGTCGACGTAATGGCAAGTGGCAAAGACGGGCTCAGCGCTGCAAGGCTACCGACACCGAACCCTCGCAATGAAGACCGGGACGAGGCCAACAACGCGCTGCCGGCACCGGCATCGGGTGAATAGGCTACGTCGAGCCAAGACAGGCCAAACCTCACATCTATCGCGCTGTCGGATGAGCCCCAGCCGCCTTCCAGCGCGACCCGTCGATTAGTCCCGGCCGAGAGCAGCGGGTCAGCGATCCCACCAATGTCGGCCAACAGGCACTGCTCAGCCAGCGCGCCTAAAGCGGCAGCGAGTCCAATATTGCCGCGACACAGCAGAGCCAAACCGGGTTGCGCATCAAGCGACAGGGATGTGCTGATTTGTTGACCGTTGCCGAGCTGTAGCGTTATCCCGCCGCCCTTAGCCGAGGGAGAAAGCTCAAGAACGCGATCTAGAGCGCCCTCGCGGGCGTCAGACGCCGGAGCGTCAAGCAGCAGCAAGGCCTCTATGCGCCCGCTCTCCTGGCTGAGCACCGGCAGCACCCGCGCAGAGTCAGCCGCAGCATTTAGCGTGGTAGCCAGCAGAACAGCGGCAACTAGCGATAGAGAATTAGAGCGCCACACGTCAGACAAAGCTCCCAGACTACTGATAACAAAAGCGCGTTCTAAACAGACACGCCAAGCGCTGATCAAGTTCCAGCAAAAGATGCGCGGTATTGGCCAAGCCCTTAAAATAATAAGCGATTACGACGCGCCCGACAAACAATTTAACGTCTCGTTCAGCCGTGGCAAACGGCTGGTTCAGTGTCGGCAGCCGTGGCCGCAGCCGTGTCGTCAGCGGAGCCGCTTTGGGCTGGGTCAGTGCCTTTAACCTCGCGCAAGCGCATGTCTATGTCCGCAGGCGCGCTGCTAGACTCAGCGCGTGAAGGAAGGGGGCAGCATGAGGCGTGAGCCAAAGGCAGGGGCGGCATCCGAGGCTACGGGCCGCACTGCGGATGGGCCGCGCATGTCGCGTGGCCAGCTGGTGCTGCTGGGCAGTACGGCTGACGAGCTAGCGACATCGGTGATCGGCTGGGCGAGCACGAAGTCTGACTGCATTGTCGTGCGGCTTTGGCTTGACGGCCCGCAGGGCCCTGCCTGCTTAGCGCGCGCGGGGGATTGGCCAGCAGCAGACGACTTAGAAAAGGTCCGTCGCTGCTTGATCGAACTATCCGCCTTTAACGTCGATGGCCAGTTCTATTTGCCGCTGCGGCAAGAAGGCGGCGCGCATGCAAGTGGCGTATTGCACATTGGTTTTGGGGTGGGTCCCCCACCTGAAGTTATTGAGCAGCTGCCTGCATTGGCGAGCCTACTGAGCCAGAGGCTGCCTGCGGCTATCGAGCTAGAGCGTCTGCATCGCGCTGTCGAACGACTGGCCGAGGCCGAGCAGCTTCAGCGTGCGCTGTATGCGGTAACCAATATGACCAGTTCGTCGAGCGAAATGGACGACGTATTGCGGGGCTTACATCGCATTGTTGCCGGTCTGATGTATGCCGCGAACTTTTTTATAGCACTGCTCGACAGGAGCGGTACGCAGATTCGGTTCGCCTATTTTTGCGACACGATGGACGCAGAGCCGCCGGCACCAACGACGGGATACTCCCTTGAGCATTGTCGCGGCTCGCTAACGGCGCACGTGATCATGTCAGGTGAGTCGCTCATGGGCCCGTCGGAAGTGCTGGAAACGCGCATCGGTGGCTCAACGCACGACACCGGTCCGCAAAGCGTCGATTGGCTCGGTGTGCCGCTGAACGCCGATGGCGAAACCTTCGGTGCGGTGGTGGTACAGAGCTATATCGAGACGCAGCGCTACAGCGATCGAGATCGCGAACTGCTTGGTTTTGTCGCCAGCCACATCGCGACGGCTTTGTTGCGCAAGCGCGCACACGATGAGCTGGAAGAGCGGGTTGCCGAGCGCACCGACGAGCTGCGCGACGCCAACCAGCTGCTGCGCGTCGAGGTCGATGAGCGACAGCGCGGCGAGTTGCTGCAGGCGGCACTCTTTAGAATTGCGGAGCTAGGTTCGGCGGGCGACTCGCTGGACAGTTTTTACGCGGCGCTGCACCGCGTGATCGGTCGGCTGCTGCATGCGACTAATTTCTACATCGCCCTGCTGCGGCCAGACGGCAATGAAATCGAGTTCCCATACTCAGTCGATGAGAACGAGCGAGCCCGTCCAGCGCGCGCGCTAGGCCGCGGCATGACTGAGTATGTGTTGCGCAGCGGGCAGCCGGTGCTGGCCGACGACGAGGTCCACGAAGCTTTGGCCGAGTCTGGCGAGGTGATTACGCACGGCGTTCGCGCCCGCGTTTGGCTGGGTGTGCCGCTGATCTGCGACAGCGGCACCGTCGGGGTATTAGCCGTGCAGTCCTACGATGACGTGCATCGCTACACCCGGCGTGACCAAGAGCTGCTGACTTTTGTGTCATATCACATCGCCAATGCGCTCGAGCGCAAGCGGGCAGCTGAGCGTTTGCGCATGGTGAATGCCGAGCTTGAGCGACGGGTGAGCGAGCGTACCGAGGCGCTGTTTGCGGCTAATCGCGATCTTCGTCTACAGATTGCCGAGCGCGAGCGCTTTGAACGACAGCTAAAATATGCGGCTACGCACGACGCGTTAACTGGGCTGCCGAACCGCGTCAGCTTTCAGCAGCGCATGGCCGAGGTGATGGGTCTTTATCGCGCCGACGGTGATCGTCGTTTTGCCGTGTTGTTTCTTGACCTTGATCGCTTCAAGGTCATCAATGACTCGGTCGGTCATTTGGTCGGTGACGACCTGCTAAAACAGGCTGGCAGCCGGATCGCAGGCGTGGTCGGCGACTGCGGGCTAGTGGCACGCTTGGGCGGTGATGAATTCGCGATATTGATCGAGCCGCTGCGCCACGACGACGAGGCTGTGGCGCTCGCCGACAGCATTATTCGCAGCCTCGATGCACCGATTCGCGTCGGCGGCAAGGAGCTGTTTACCTCCGCCAGTATCGGCATCACGGTCGCTCGCGCTCACTACAGCAATCCTGACGAACTGCTGCGCGACGCCGATGTCGCCCTGTACCGGGCCAAATCAAAAGGTCGCCGCTGCTACGAGATGTTTGATGAGCAGCTACGACGTGAGGCGCTGCATCGACTAGAGGTGGAAGGCAATCTGCGACGGGCGCTGGTGCGCAACGAGTTTGAGCCGACGTTTCAACCGATCCTAGCGCTCGACGGCGGCCGCACGGTGGGCTACGAGGCCTTGGTGCGCTGGCGACTGCCGAACGGCGAGGTGATGCTGCCGGGAGAGTTCTTGCCAATTGCCGAAGAGTCAGGTCTGGCCGAAGCAATCGATTGGCAGGTATATGAACTAGTGCTGGCGCAAGGCTGGGCCGTGCGCGAGTCCGGCGACTACATTAGCATCAACGTAGGCGCGCGCCATTTTCGCAGCCCGCGATTTGTGCCGGAATTGCTGCGGCTGGTGGAACGCTATGAGTTTCCGCCGGCACAGCTCTGCGTCGAGGTGACGGAGCTGACCTTACTCGAGGACCCGGCGAGCGCGCGCGAGCTGATGCGCGAACTGCGCGCCAGCGGCATTCGGCTTGCGCTAGATGACTTTGGAACCGGCTATTCGTCACTCAGCTATCTGCATCAGTTTCCGCTGGACGTGCTGAAAGTAGATCGATCGTTTGTTGTCGCGCTTAGCGCAGAAAGCGGCAGCAATGCGCAGTCGGTACTACGCGCAATTTGCTCACTCGGGCGGTCGCTTGGGATGCAGGTGGTGGCGGAGGGTGTGGAAACGCGACGACAGCTAGAAACCCTGCGCCTGCTCGGCTGCGACTACGGGCAAGGCTTCCTGTTTGCGCGCCCGGGGCCATTGGAAGAGCTGATCAAACGTGATGGGCGTGGACCGGCCAAAGCGTGAATGCTCAGCGCGTCCGCTGGGCGCTGAGTCAGTGCCGGCCATCGGCAGCAGCGCTTCCGCCGCCCGCTAACAGTTGATCAAGATCGACACGGTCAAACCGATAGATTTGACCGCACATTTCGCAAGCGATCTTGGCCACACCATCTGCTTCACTATTGGCGGCCGCGAGGGCGTCATCGCGACCCAGCTGTAGCAGCACGCTGGCGACGCGCTGGCGCGAGCACGTGCAGGCGAATCGCAGTGCTTGAGTGCCGAGCAGGCGCACGTCATCTTCGTGAAAAAGTTGATGCAGAACGGTTTCCGCGTCGGTGTTCAGCAGCTCCTTGGCGCTGAGCGTTTCAAACAGCGCCTGCGCGCGATTCCAGCCGTCGGGGTCACCACTATGGTTGGGCAGCGCTTGCAGCATGAGGCCCGCGCAGGTCGAGTCGTCGGCAGCCAGCAGCAGTCGCGTGGGCAGCTGCTCGGATTGCGCGAAGTAGCGTTCGAACGCGTGATCGAGGCGATCGCTGTCCAGCCCGACCATGCCTTGATAGCGGACCGACTCGCTAGCTCCGGGTGGCAGCGTGTCGATGGTGATGGCAAGTAGCGCCCCGGTTCCCATGTCGCGCGGTGACAGCGCGGCGGGAACCGGGTCCTGCCAGATCGCGACACCGCGCAGACCGCCGCCGCTGGTGAACTCAGCAAACAATGTCCGCAGTGGGCCATCGCCTTTCAGCTGGATGCCCAAGCGGCCATCGATTTTGCTGTGGCCGCTGAACAGCGCAGCCGCCACCACGGTTTCCCCCAGCATCCGACTAACCGGCGCAGGGTAGGCATTTCGCGCGACGATGGATTGCCATGTCTCGCTCAACCTCACCAGTGTGCCGCGCACACCGCAGCCTTCGATGATGAAGCGCAATAGGAAATCATCAACTCGGGAATCTGCCGCGCTCATAGAGTGTTCCTGTGAATTCATTGGGCCGAGAACGCTTATCGACGTCGACTTCGCGGCGAGCGATGCCGGTCGAACCATGACCATGGCCGCATTATCCCAGAGGAAGCGATGTGTGCCTCTAACAGGCGTGCAGCTGCGGAGCGCTCATGCTGAGCAATACTTGACCCGATAGGAGGCGCGTTAGACGCCGATTGCCAGGGCTTTTCAATGATGAAGTTGCGTAGACCTCGATTGACCACCCGGGCGCCCAGCGGTCGTCGCAGCTGGCGCGCGCGCTTGGTGCGCTGGACCCTGCTGGCGCTAAGCCTGCCGCTCATCGTTAGCGTGCTGCAGGTGTTAATGCTGCGCTGGATAGACCCGCCCACTAGCGGCGTGATGCTGGAGCGCCGATCCGAATGGCTTTCAGAAGAGAAGCCTGGACAAATCGCTTATCAGTGGCGACCGTGGAGCGAGCTACCTGCCACCTTAGCGATTGCCGTTATCGCGGCAGAAGATCAGCAGTTTGCTGAACACAGCGGCTTTGACACGGAGGCCATTCGCGCCGCTTGGGCGCAGAACCGCGAGGGCGAAAAGTCGCTGCGCGGTGGTTCGACGATCTCCCAGCAGGTCGCCAAGAATCTGTTTCTCTGGAGTGATCGTAGCTGGCTGCGCAAAGGCCTAGAAGCTTGGTACACCGTGCTGATCGAGGCGCTGTGGTCAAAGCAGCGCATTCTTGAGGTCTATCTGAATATTGCCGAGTTTGGCGACGGCGTTTACGGCGCGCAGGCGGCATCGGAACGCTACTTCAACATGCCCGCCGGCCAGCTGACGGCGCAACAGGCAGCGTCGCTCGCCGCGGTGCTGCCTAGTCCGCGCCGCTACTCAGTGGCCGCGCCAAGCGCCTATGTGCAGCGACGGCGGGCGTGGATCGAGCGCCAAGTTCTTCAGTTGGGCGGTAAGGAATATCTGATGAGTCTCGACGATGATCAGCCACGCACCAAGTAGTATCTTTGCTGAGAACAGATGCGCCGGCAAAGCGCAGCAGATAGTGCGGCGTCCGGTAGCATGCACGCTATGACACAGCCGCCACCGTCAGTGCCCAATACGCTTGCCGTCGTCGTTCCCGCCTATAACGAAGCGGACGGCCTCGGTGCTTTTCATGCGCGGCTCTCAACAGTGTTGGATGCGCTGTCGATCAACGGCGAGGCGGTGCGCAGCGCCATTTACTACGTCGATGATGGCAGCCGCGATGACACGTGGCCAATAATGGCATCGCTGGCGGCGCACGACGCGCGCGTGCACGCAATTCGACTCAGTCGAAACTTCGGCAAGGAGCTGGCGCTTACCGCTGGACTCGACGCAACGCATGCCGATGCCGTGATGCTGATCGACGCCGATTTGCAGGATCCACCTGAACTCATTCCGCAGTTCATAGCGCGCTGGCAGGAAGGCTTTGACGTGGTGTTTGGCACCCGCCTCGCGCGCGACGGTGAAAGCTGGCTAAAGCGCGCCTCGGCCGCCGGCTTTTATCGACTTATGTCGCGTCTGTCATCGACGCCAATACCGGCCGACACCGGTGATTTTCGACTGCTGTCGCGGCGCGCTGTGGATGCGCTACGCGGCGTTCGTGAGCGTCATCGCTTTATGAAGGGGCTGTTTGCGTGGGTCGGTTTTCGCCAGTGCGCGCTGCCGTTTCGCCGCGACCCGCGGCTGGCTGGGCGCAGCAAGTTCAACTACTGGAAGCTGTGGAATTTTGCCCTTGACGGCATCACGTCGTTTTCCACCGTGCCGTTGCGCATCGCGACCTATGTCGGGCTGTTGACGGCAGGATTGGCGTTTAGCTACGGCTCTTGGATTCTGCTGAAAACGGCCCTTTGGGGTGATCCGGTCGCCGGCTATCCGTCGCTGATGTCGGTGATGTTGTTTCTCGGCGGCGTGCAGCTAATGGCGCTGGGGATTATTGGTGAGTATCTCGGTCGCTTGTTCGATGAGGTCAAACAGCGGCCGCTCTATCTGATCGAAGAGCAACTCGCGCAGCAGGTAGAAGGTGCGCCCGAGTTGCGCAGGTTGTCGGCGGGACTATCATCGACGTACCAACAGTCACTAGGAGACGGCGATGCGCACAGTCAGCCAGTTGCTCGACGGCAAGGGTAGAGACATCATCACTATCGCCCCAGTAGCTCCCGTGCTGGATGCGATTCGCCTGATGGCCGAGCGCGGTGTGGGCGCGCTGCTGGTGATGGAGGGCGCGCGCCTCGTGGGTATCGTTTCTGAGCGTGATTACGCGCGCAAAGTGATCCTCAAAGGGCGCTCGTCGGCGGACACCCGCGTCGAGGAAATCATGAGCGCGGAGGTCAAAACAGTCGGTACGGATCGCAGCGTGCACGGCTGCATGCGAACCATGACGGAGGCGCGCATCCGTCATTTGCACGTGGTGTAATAAGGCACAGTCGTCGGCGTGCTGTCGATTGGCGACCTCGTAAAGGCGGTGATCGAAGACCAGCAGCAGGAAATCGCCCAGCTTCAGCAGTACATCGCCGGCTAGCCAATCCGAATGAGTTTGCAATGAAGTTCCTGCGCTAGCGAATGAATTACTCCGCCATCGAGGCGCTGATCCAGCGCTTCGCCTCACGCGTGCGCGCGCAAATCGCCGGGCACCGATTAGATCGCTACGGTATTGATCCCGCTGATGTCGAGCAGGACGTTCATATTCGCCTGTGGAAAGCGCTAGAGCGTGACCCGAATGCACTGCTTCCTGCGTCTTATATCCAGAAGGTAGTAGCTAGCGTGCTGGTAGACGCCGTTCGGCGGGAGAGTTTGCGCACTACGGATGCGCTGCCCGCGGATGACGAAGGCCACTGGGAGCCGGCCGCCAAGGATCCGAAACCGGATCGATGGGCGGCGGAATCCAGTCAGTTGGATCGCGTTGCGCAGGCCATATCGGCCATCCCAGAGCGCCGGCGGCGACCGCTGCAGCTATATCTTCAGGGCTACACGGTGCCCGAGGTAGCTGAGTTGTGCGCGCTGACGTTTGATGCGGCGCGCAAGCTGGTTTACCGGGGCTTGGCAGAAACTAAGCAGCGTCTGCGTGACGCTGGTGAGGATGGATTCGATGACTGACGAAGCACTCAAACTGGCCTACCGAAAGCTGACAGCCCACGCGTCTGCTGAGCCCATCAATGCCGATGCATTGGCGGCGCTGGCGTCGGGCACGCTGGCCATGGAGCAGCGCGATGTGCATCTGGCGGCGGTAGCGGAATCAGCACAAAACGTCGATCTGCTGCGTGCTCTGCATGCGCTAGCGGGCGACGCTGATGCGCTGAGCGCGGGCGTGCAGCGCGTGCGCCAGCCGGTCAAGCATGTGCTGAAACGCCCGTCTCGACAGCACTGGTGGGCGGTTGCCGCGAGTATCGCGCTGGCGGGGGTGGTGGCGCTTGCGCTGCGCGCGCCGGTGAGCTCGGTCGAAACACCGGCTGAGCAAGCCCAGAGCGAGGCCATGCGGAGCCAGGCGTCTGATGGTGCCGCCGTGATGCCCGAGCCGACCACTACCATCATGATGGCGTCGTTCGAGAACGGAGCTACGTCTGACGCGGCGAAAAGCATCTTCCGCGGTGACTTCGATTCCTGATGTCGCCGGTTTTTAGCAGGATCACGGGTTAGCGGTTCGCCTAGCTAGTGACCACCTAGCTCATAACCTGCGAGTACACCGCAACGAAGTGACACACGCTGCCGGCAATCACAAAGCCGTGCCAGATGGCGTGCGCGAAAGGCAGCCGCTGGCTCATGTAGAACAGCGTGCCCAAGGTGTAGAAGATACCGCCGGCTAGCACCCAGCTCAGGGTCCATGTCGTCAGCAGGCGCAGGCTAGGCTCAATGGCAACAAGCGCTATCCAGCCCATGCCAATGTAGACGGCTGTCGAAAGGCCTTTGAAGCGGCCCGTGTAGAACAGTTTGAAAATGCAGCCAAGCAGCGCCAAGCTCCAGACGATAGCGAGCAGCGACCAACCCCACGCGCCGCGCAGGCCTATCAGCGCAAAGGGCGTATAGGTGCCGGCAATCAGCAAATAGATCGCACAGTGGTCGAAGACTTTCAGTCGCGCCTTAGCGCCGGCGTGTGGGATCGCGTGGTACAGCGTCGATGCAAGATACAGCAGCAGCAGCGTTACGCCGTACACGATCGCCCCGGCAAGCTGCCAGCCGTCGCCGAAGAGCGCAGACAGTGTGATCAACACGCTGGCCCCGGCCAACGCCACAGCAGCCGCTAAGCCATGCGTGATCGCGTTGGCGACCTCTTCGCGAACGGTGTGTTCTTCAGACATGGAGGCTCAGCAAGTAGGGCTGAAGCATAGCGTGCCTGAACTTAGTTACCCGCGCGGTGTAGGGCTGCACCAGCGTGGGTCACGAATGGCTGTTCAGGCCGTGGCAATTGCGTGCGCATGCTCGCGCGTCGCCGCAAACCGCACGTCTGGCGCGCGCTCTTGCGCCAGCTGCAAATTGACGCGAGTGGGCGCGATGTAGACCAGCTGATCGGCGCCGTCGAGTGCTAGATTCACCGCGTTCTTCTCGCGAAAGTCTTCAAGCTTTTTAGCGTCTTTGCAGTGCACCCAGCGTGCCGTACTGACGCCGACTGGCTCAAATATTGCCTCCACGCCGTATTCGTCTTTTAAGCGATAGGCCACGACATCGAATTGCAGCGTGCCGACCGCACCGAGGATCAGATCGTTGCTCATCAAGGGCCGGAAGAACTGAGTAGCGCCCTCTTCGCTGAGCTGCGCTAGGCCCTTTTGCAGCTGCTTGAGCTTCAGCGGATCGCGCAGGCGCGCCCGTCGAAACAGCTCGGGTGCGAAGTTAGGTATGCCGGTAAAGCTCAGTGATTCGCCGGCGCTGAAGGTATCGCCAATCGAAATGGTGCCGTGGTTGTGTAAACCGATCACATCGCCCGGATAGGCGGTCTGAACGATCTCGCGATCAGAGGCCATAAAAGTCAGGGCGTTGGCAAGCTTGGCTTCCTTGCCGAGGCGCACATGAAACGCCTTCATGCCGGCATCGAAACGACCCGAACAAATGCGTAAGAAGGCGACGCGGTCGCGATGCTGCGGATCCATGTTCGCTTGAATCTTGAACACGAACCCGGAGAAGGTTAATTCCGCCGGTGAAACCACGCGCGAAGTCGTCCCGCGTGGCTGTGGTGAAGGCGCATGCTCGACAAAGAAATCGAGCAGCGGCTGCACGCCAAAGTTGTTGACGGCGGAGCCAAAAAATACCGGGGTCTGCTTGCCGGCAAGGTAGGCTTCTTTGTCGAATGGGTGCGACGCGCCCTGCACCAGCTCCAGTTCACCACGCAGCTCGGTCAGCATCTCCTCGCCAATGCGCGCGGCAAGAGCAGGGTCGTCTATCGAGGGGAAGATGGTTGAGTCTTGCCGCGTGAAGTTGCGCCCCTGCTCGTAAAGATGCACTTCGCCACTGACTAAGTGGACCACGCCTTTCAGACGTTGGCCCATGCCAATCGGCCACGTGACGGGCGCACACTGAATGCCCAGCACTGATTCAACCTCGTCCAGCAGGTCAATCGGCTCGCGGCCTTCGCGGTCGAGCTTGTTGATAAAGGTCATGATCGGCGTGTCGCGCAGGCGACAGACATCCATCAGTTTGATGGTGCGCTCTTCTACGCCCTTAGCGACGTCAATCACCATCAGGGCGGAGTCGACGGCCGTCAGCACGCGATACGTGTCTTCGCCGAAGTCGGCGTGACCGGGTGTGTCCAACAGATTGACGATGCAGTCGTCATACGGAAACTGCATCACCGAACTGGTGACCGAGATGCCGCGCTCTTTCTCCAGCGCCATCCAGTCTGAGGTAGCGTGACGCGCGGCCTTGCGGCCTTTCACCGAGCCGGCCATTTGTATCGCTCCGCCAAACAGCAGCAGCTTTTCGGTTAGCGTGGTCTTGCCGGCATCGGGATGCGAAATGATCGCAAACGTACGCCGGCGCTGGGTTTCGCGCAGGTGCTCAGACATGGGGCTCTGTGGAAGCGAGGCCGCAGGGGACGCCCTGCGGCAAGGCAGGAATTATAGCGGCTGCTAAGGCGTACAGCTGGCGCGAACGCCAATAGCTTCGGCGATCCCGCGCCAATCAAACGCCGCAACCGCTTGATCGTCGTGTACGGCATAGAGTGCGCCGTTTGGGAATGCGCTGGTTGCCGCTTGATGCAGCCAAATACCGTCGGTATTGGCGGTGGTGTTGCCGGCAAAGCTGCCTTTAAGCGCCAGCGTCTTGCGATCAAACACGTGGAACAGAGTGCGGTCCTTGAACTGATCGGCCGCAATCCAATACCCGCTACCGTCGGCGCATTCGTATAGCGAAATGCCTTCGGCCTGAGCCTTGAACACCCCAGCGCCGACGTCCTGCCCGGTGTACTGCCCGTTGATGTCATATACCTTGATCCGCGTGCCGCTTGCTTGATCTTCCTCGGCTAGCAGCAGGCGCTTCTGCGCGACATCGCCGGCAATCGACTCGGCAATGCGTATCGCGCCCGCATCATCGACCGCGCCGAATGCGCCGCGCGCTTCTACGGTCAGAGAGTCAACACCGGCCTTGACCTTAAAGCGCCTGAATCGCTCGCCGAGCTCAAGGTTGGTTGGCACCACGTCGGCGTTGTCGGCACTCATGTAGCCGTCGCTGACTATCACTTCGATGCCGTCCTGAAAGCGGCGTGCCCAGATGCCGTACGGTTGCTTCAAGCGGTCCTCACCAAAGAAGCCGATGGATTGCATCGCCGGCAGGCTAATCACCTGAACGCGATGGTTGTCGCGCTCGACGACCAGCAGCAGGTTGTCAATCACGTAGATGCCATTGGGGCGTTTGAACTGGTTGAGCCCGTCGCCACTGCTGCCAAACGCGCCCTTCTCCGCGCCTGTTTCGCCATCAAACATAAGGATCTGATCGCTGTCTTTGGCCGTGGCATACAGCCACGTGCTGCCGTCAGGTGCTTGCCAGAGCGCAGGCGAGTCAATGACGTTGTTGGGTGTGGCCGCCGTGATGAAGGTCTCCTCTACCTCTTTGTGCGCAGTGTTGGCCGTGGCCAAAAGCATGTCCGGGAGGACGTCTGGTTCTGCTTTTGTGCCCGTTGGGAGCGTGCTGACTTCCGCGGCTAGGGGTGCGGCGTCATCTTGCACCTTCGGCGTTTGGCCACATGCGCAAAGCACCGCCAAGGGCAGGATTAGCGCGAGAAGTTGCGGCAGGGTCGAGGTCAGTTTCATGCAGGCGCCCGTGTGTAGTTAGCGGCCAAGTCTATCTGCGACACATGAACAGGGTGAAATGCGGCGGGCTAGAGCGGCAGATTGGAAGGAGCGCTCATCGTCGCGAAGGCCGGTTCGAGGACCCAGCCTCAGCCCGGAGGTTGGCCAGATCCTGCGCGCCGTTTGGAGCCAATCGGAAGTCTCAGCGGTAGTCTGCCCATGAGCTCTAAGCATGCGCGATGGCTCGCGTAGCGCTGTTGTGTATGGCGTTTTTGCGCGCGCTCAAAGGCCAGTTCTGAGGGTAAAAATATCTACCGCAGAAGGATCAGTCGTTTTGATCGTCAGCAGAACATCCCGAGCGGTCGCGCACGGAAAATACGCTGCAGCAAGCGTGGTCAGTATCGGCGTGATCGCCACTGTGCCGGTGCCAGACGTCGATGTCGCGACGGCTTCTAGCGCGTTGAGGCCGGGCATGAAGTTGGTGACCGCAATAATATGATCGGCCGCACATGCTGCGCTCACGCTGTGGGTGGTGACGGGCTGTGCGCGCTGGGCGTAGCGAAGGACGGCGTATTCAGCATCGACTGATGCAGCTTGGCCAACGTCAGGAAACAGCACCTCGGCGGGTGCAGCTGAGATCCATCCGGGCACTAATTGGCTGCCTGACACGCGCAAACGTTGGGCGACGAACAGCGGTAGCCCAACCGCATGCTGTTGTGCATTTCGTCCGCCAATCTGAGGCCGTTTATTGGCGGCGCACGCGCGGTGGATGGCGACGTTTGATCCGAGCGATAGTGCGGTTGCCAGCTCGCCATGAAGCGCCCATCCCCGGCTACAGAAAGCGCTAACAGCGCCCTGTTGGTCCTTTGCCGACAGCCAAAATCGCAGCACGCCGTCGTTTGCGACCTCTGCCGCGACATCGTCAAAAGCAGCCGCTGGGATCGGCACCCAGCCTTGCGCTAAATAGCTAGAGCGCTGCAGCAGTGATCCCGTTTGGGCGATCGCGGCCACCGCCGCCAGACTGGCGAAAAAAAAGAGCGCGCCTACTCGCGGACCAAGCGCGCTGTTCCAACCGTGGATCAGCACCCACGTGAGTAAGGGGAAAAGCGCGAAATACATGTAAATCGGCGCATGCGGGCGCAGCATGCAAATCAGCAGCAGAGCGAAAACCGACTGCAGTACGAGCAGCCAAGTGAAGCGTGGATTCGTTCGTCTGGCCGCGATCAGAAGACCAATGCCGGCCAACGTCAGTAGGCCGAACCACACTGCCGCGATTCCTTGTCCTAGTCGCGCTGCTGCAGGCCAAAGAAAGTCGCTGAGCAACGATGGCCAGCCCGTGATCAAACCGCGCAGTGCAGCGAGTGCCTGCTCCGGCAGTGCGTCGTTGGTTTGCTGCTGCAAGTAACTCTGCGTAGCCCAGAGCTGCGGCCAGCCGGCTAGTGATTCGGCATACAGCATGGGTAGCCACGGCAGCGAAAATGCAGCCGCTGCTGCGCCGATCGCTGCACCATGAGACCCGTTACGAATGCCGCGCCAGAGTGCCGCTAGCAGCCACGGTGCGACCACCACGGCGGTTGGATGCGCGTGCATCGCTAATGCAAGCATTAGCGTGGCTATGCTTAGTCGCCCGATCGTCGGCATACGCATGGCCCACCAAGAAACTAAGATCGATCCCAGCACCATGGTTTCGATCAGGCAGGTGTGTGCCAACACGAGCGCACCGGCGCTGCTCCAGCCGGGCATCGCTATCGCCGCGGCGAACCCCAGCCCGCCAGCAAGCCCATAGCAGCGCCGTCCCAAGAGAAAAGCCAAAGGAATCTTCAGTGAGGCGAATACGCCGATCCAGATTGCCACCGTGGTGAGGGAGCCACCTAGCAGCAGCGGAATCGACAAGAAATAGAACCATATAGGTCCCAGCTTCCACGTGCCGTAGATATCGGGACCGGTAAGGGGGAAGTGCTCGCCCTGCGCAATCAACCAGGCGTTGGCGATGTCACGGCCGGAGTCGGTGACGAGAGCGGCTTGGGGAAATGCCGCGACGTTGAGGACGTATAGCAATGCCAGTGCAATAACTGTCGCTTGAGCTATGACGCGTTCGCGCAGATGACTCGATTCGGGCTGCGCTTTGGGAATCGTGATCACGGCAAGGTTGGCAAAAAGTAAGGTGTCCGACGGGGCTAAAAAAAGCTCGCAACGTCGAGTTGACGCTGCCGGCCGATAGTTCTGCTGGACTCCGTGCGTGGCGGCAATGATCGCATGTACGTTTGCATCGACATCGTTGTGCAAACGGCTGTGCTGGCACAATCGCATATGCCAATTAGTTAGCATTTTTCCTTATATCTCTTCATCCGCATAAAAAGATTGACAGTCCGTTCGGCTGGGCGCTAGTCTTTCTCCACACCATCCAGACCGGCAGAGGGACAGGCCCTTTGAAGCCGGGGCAACCCGCGCCAGCGCAAGCTGTCGCGACGGTGCTAATTCCTGCGGAGCCTCGATGGTCGGGGCGTCCGGAAGATGGGTGTATGCGGGCGCTGTCGTACCTCACAGCGCCGTATGCAGCCTCATCGCCGGTTCCGCAGGGTGGGTGGATCACCTAGGAATCCGCGCCATGAGCCTTGCCGAATCTGCCTCCTGTATCGCCGAACTCGCGGTGTCGAATTACGACATCCCGGTGCTGCCAGATGCGCGCCGTGCCGAGTTCGATATCGAGCTGCACATGCGCCACGCGGGCTCGCGACAGCTTCGTCTCAATGTCGAGTGGAGCGGGCCGCGCGACGCGCCGGCGGTGTGGGTGGCCGGCGGTATTTCGGCGAATCGGCATCTTGCCGCCAATGCAGTCGATGTCAGCACTGGCTGGTGGCAGGACGCGATTGGCTACGGTCAGGCGCTTGATCCGTCGCGCTACCGCCTGATTGCCTTCGACTGGGTAGGTAGCGATGGCCTGCTCGATGCGGCCATCGACACGGCTGATCAGGCCGACGCAATTGCTCAGGTGCTTGATCGACTGGGTATCGGTTCGCTGCATGCGTTTGTTGGAGCATCGTACGGCGCGATGGTTGGCCTCAGTTTTGCCGCCCGCCATCCGCAGCGACTGCGCAAGCTGATCGCGCTGAGCGGTGCGCACAAGCCGCATCCGTTCGCCAGCGCGTTTCGCGCGCTCCAGCGTCAAGTGGTGGCCCTCGGACAACTACAGTGCGACGGCAGCCACGGCCTGTCGTTGGCACGCCAGCTGGCGATGCTGAGCTACCGCACGCCGGAGGAGTTCGCCGAGCGTTTCGACAGCCCGGTCGCGCTGGATGGACAGCGCGCGCGCTGCGCCGCAGAAGACTATCTGGCCGCTTGCGGCACGCGCTACGTAGAGCGCTGGACGCCCACAGCTTTCTTGCGCCTGTCTGAATCCATCGATCTGCATCGCGTTGATCCGACCACCGTCACCGTGCCCACGGACCTGTTTGCTGTCGACCAGGACTGGCTAGCGCCGCCTTCTGAGCTTGAGGCGCTGGCCTCGGCGATTGCCGCACCGACCCGGCTGCGCCGAATCACGTCGCGCTTTGGCCACGACGCGTTCTTGAAAGAGGTCACTGCCGTTGATGCGTTCCTGCGCGATGGTTTGTGTACCCAGCTATCTGCTGTTTCATCTGGAGCTTGATGTCATGACGACCGAATTTGCACCCGCCACCCGCGCCGTGCGCGCATCGATTGATCGCGACACAGCGTTTGGTGCAGTCGTGCCGCCGCTGGTGCTGTCGACCAACTTCAGTTTTGCTGGCTTTGGCGAAAAGCGAGCCTACGACTACACCCGCAGCGGAAATCCAACCCGCGATCAGCTCGGCGAGGCCTTGGCGCAGCTAGAAGGTGGCGCTGGCGCGGTAATCACGTCCAGCGGCATGTCGGCGATTACCTTGGTGCTGCAGCTGCTCGAGCCGGGCGACCGGTTAATAGTGCCGCACGATTGCTATGGAGGCAGCTGGCGGCTTTTCGATGCGCTCGCGAAGAAGGGACATTTCGAACTGGTGGTGATCGACTTCACCGACTCGCGTGCGCTGGCGTCGGCATTGGCGAATCCGCCCAAGCTGGTGTGGATTGAAACGCCGAGCAATCCACTGCTGCGGGTCACTGATTTGCGCTTCGTTATCGAAGCCGCGCACAAGGTCGGCGCCTTGGCGCTGGTCGACAACACATTTCTATCGCCGGCGCTGCAAACGCCCATCGCATTCGGTGCCGATCTCGTCCTGCATTCCACGACCAAATACATCAACGGACACAGCGATGTGGTCGGCGGTGCAGTGGTGGCGCGCGATGCTGAGCTGCATCAGCGCTTGACGTGGTGGGCTAATGCGCTGGGGCTGACCGGCAGCCCGTTCGATAGTTTCCTCACCTTGCGAGGGCTGCGCACGCTCGATGCACGCCTGCGTGTGCATACGGAAAACGCCAATGCGGTAGCGGCCCTCCTCGACGATCATCCTGCCGTAACGGCGGTTCACTTTCCGGGTCTCGCCAGTCATCCCGGGCATGCCCTGGCAGCGCGTCAGCAGCTGGGCTTCGGTGCCATGCTGTCGTTTGAGCTGCACGGCGGTGTGGCTGCGGTGCGCGCATTCTTGGACGGCTTGCAGTGCTTCACGCTGGCCGAGTCGTTGGGCGGCGTGGAAAGTCTAGTCGCGCATCCAGCGACCATGACGCATGCGGCGATGACGCCCGAAGTGCGCGCGAAGGCGGGCATTGGCGATGGTCTGCTGCGGCTCTCGATTGGGATCGAGGCGGTTGATGATTTGTTGGCCGATCTGCGCGCCGGCCTCGCCCGTGCAGCCGCTATTGAGCCCGCTGCGGCGGTTTGGGGCTACTGAGCTGGCTTGAACGTTACGCAGCTTGCGGCAGCGAGCTGCGCTGCGCCGGCGGAGGCGCGCTGAAGTACTGATCGATTGGTGTGGGCTGATCGATCACGTAGCCTTGCGCATAATCCACGCCAAGCTCGCACAGACGCGCGCGAATCGCCTCGTTTTCGACGAACTCAGCGACCGTGCGCTTGTTGATGCCGCGCGCGATGTCGGCAATCGCGCGGACGATGGAGAGCGACAGCGGCGAGGTGTCGAGTTCACGCACAAAGCTGCCGTCAATCTTGAAGTAGTCAACATCGAGCGCGTTGAGGTAGGCGAAAGAACAAAAGCCGGTGCCGAAGTCGTCCAGCGCCAGGCGACAGCCAAGAGCGCGCACGCCATCAATGAATCGCCGCGCCTCGCCAAGGTCGCGAATCGCGGAAGTCTCGGTAATCTCAAAACATAGCTTTCCGCGCGTTACCGGGCTTTCCGCGAGGCGCTTGCGCAGAAAAATCAGAAATTCCGGATCGTTGACTGACGCCGCGCATAAATTGATGCCGCAGAGTTCGACTTCCGCAAGCGCTGCGGGGTGCGATTCCAGCCAGCTAAGCGTTAGTTCGATGACGTGGCGATCTAGCCGGGTGCCCAAGCGGAAGCGCTCTGCGGCAGCGACAAATTGTTCCGGCTGCAATAAGGCACCGGTTTTCGGATCAGTCATCCGCGTCAGCACTTCAAAATGGCGGCCGCCATCAAGGCTCGCTGACAGCGGACTGATGGTTTGGCAGTACAGGCGGAAATTGCCCTGTTCCAGCGCGGTGGTGAGGCGCATGGCCCACAGCATTGCTGACGACCGCTCACGTGCCGCCTCGTGCGTGGCGATCAGTTTCACCCGGTTGCCACCCAGCTCTTTAGAACCGAAACAGGCGGCATCGGCTTGCGCCAGCAGGGCCGCGTAGCCGAGGCGGCGCGGCTGGAAAGGTACCAAGCCGATGCTGGTGGTCAATGAATAGACGTGGCCTTCGTGCGGGAAGCGGAACTCGGCGATGGCTTCGCGCAGCTGTTCGCAATCGCGTTCAGCCTCAAGTGGAAGACGCTTGCGGAGCAGCAAGGCGAACTCGTCACCACCAATTCGAGCAATGAGGTCCTGCGGCTTTATGCAGGCCGATATGACACCTGCGAGTGAGCGCACCATTGCATCACCGACCTCATGGCTCGCGGTGTCGTTGATGAGCTTGAACTGATCGAGGTCAATATAGGCTAGGGCCATCGGCTCTTCGCCGCCGCCATCAATCAGTGCGCGCGCACGTGACTCAAAGCCAACCCGATTGAGCAGGCCGGTGAGGTCGTCATGCGTTGCCGCTCGCAGCATCTGACTCGACGCGATACGACTCTCAAATGTCGTCGCCGCGAGGAACAGCGGTGCAAGCGTCAGCACCGACAAGTACACCAGCAGCACGATTGCTTCGAAGAGAGAGGGCGGCGGATAAAAGCCACCGAGCCCCATGCCTGCGACCAGTGCCAGCCCAACGCCCACGACCAGCGCGCCCACCGCGGTAAACAACGGCGGAAAACGCAGCGCGCTCCACAGCAGCAGGGCCAACGGCAGACTAGTCAAACCGAGTGCATAGGTGGTTGCGATGGGTGCTGAGGCCAGCAAGATGAACGTGCCAGCGACAAACAAGCACAGCCAAATAGCGACCTCTTTACGCGTCGCAAAGCGCATCCTCTGGCCAATCTCGCGTCGCTCATGCAGGCGCAGCAGCGCCAGCCGCAGTGCCGGCGTCACCAGTACAACGCCAAACAAATTGCCGGTGAACCATTTAGCGCCGGCCTGCCACGCTTCCGAGGCCGGGCTCATGCCTGCGATGACTAGACCCGCTATGCCGATTGGCGCACTCAGTGCCGACATCAACGTCCCGCCGGCGAGTACTGTAAGCCCTGCGCGTACGCCAAACCCGGCCAGCTGACGACCGCCAAGTCGAATCGACACATACGCACCTGCCAGCGCGCAACCGACGTTGGCTGCGGCCGAGAATGGCAGGAAGACCCAAGGAGCACCGATGAGCATCTGCGAGAGCAAGTCGGCTGCCAACAGCAGCGGCCAGAAGCGGTAGCCAAACATCAGCAGCGTGCCTATGGCGACGCCAGACGGCAGCCAGACTAAGGCCACTTGATCAGGGCCATGCAGCACCTGCGACCCCAATGCCGAGCCGCCGATATACAGCCCAAGGATGCTGAGGGATTGCCAGAGGCGGCGAGGAAAGATCACGGGGCGAGTGTAATTCAGCCGGTCGCGATGCGCTGTCAAAAAGGATGAAGACTGAGCGCCAAACGCTACAGCTGGCCTAGTCCGTCATCAACACTCGATGACATTGACCGCTAAGCCGCCGCGTGAGGTCTCTTTGTATTTGTCCTGCATGTCACGACCGGTGTCGCGCATGGTCTTGATGACCTTGTCGAGACTGACCTTATGTTTGCCGTCGCCGCGCATCGCCATGCGCGACGCATTGATCGCCTTTACCGCGCCCATCGCATTGCGCTCAATGCACGGAATCTGCACGAGTCCACCGATCGGATCACACGTGAGCCCGAGGTTGTGCTCCATACCAATTTCGGCAGCGTTCTCGATTTGACTTGGAGTACCGCCCAGCGCGGCTGTTAAACCCGCAGCAGCCATCGAGCAGGCGACGCCAACCTCGCCTTGGCAGCCCACTTCGGCACCCGAAATCGAGGCGTTCTCCTTGTACAAAATGCCGACTGCGCCGGCGGTCAGCAGAAAGTCGAACACCCCGGTCTCCGTGGTGCCTGGGCAAAAGCGATCATAGTAGTGCAGCACCGCTGGAATAATTCCTGCCGCACCGTTAGTGGGCGCGGTGACCACGCGGCCCCCGGCGGCGTTTTCTTCGTTCACCGCTAGCGCGTACAGGTTGACCCAATCAAGCACGGTAAGTGGATCGCGCATGCCCGCTTCCGGTCGAAACGACAGCTCTTTATGCAGCGCCGGCGCTCGCCGCGACACGTGTAGGCCACCCGGCAACGTGCCTTCCGAACGAATGCCGCGCGTGACGCAGGCCTGCATCGCCTCCCACAGCTGCCGGAGTCCCGCGTGAATCTCGTCCAGGCTGCGCCAAGCTTGTTCGTTCGCCAACATCAGCTGCGCAATGCTGACGCCGTGGGTGTGACACTGCGCCAGCAGGGCATCACCGCTCAAGAACGGATAGGCCAGTTCCGTCGTGTCAGCAACGATTCGATCCTCAGCGGCTTCATCTTCATTGACCACAAAGCCGCCGCCGACCGAGTAGTAGTCGCGCGTCGCGATCAGTTGATCCGCCGCATCAAATGCCGAGAAGCGCATGCCGTTCGAGTGCAGCGGCAGCTTCTGTCGCTTGTTGAATACTAGGTCGCGCTTTTCATCAAACGCGATGATGTGTGCGGCGTGCAGGTTGATCTGCTTGTCGCTTCGAATGCGCGCCAGCATCGCCGGTATGCGATCAGGATCGATCTGATCAGGCACTTCGCCTTCCAGGCCCAGCAACACTGCCTTATCGGTGCCATGACCACGGCCCGTCAATGCCAGCGATCCAAACAGCTCGCAACGTACGCGATTGCAGTCGGATAGCCGCCCGGACTGGGCCAGCCAGCGATCTACAAAGCGCGCCGCCGCGCGCATCGGACCTACCGTGTGCGACGACGATGGGCCAATGCCGATTTTGAATAAGTCGAATACGCCGACAGCCATGGGTGCAGTCCGAGTGACGAGAAACGTATTCTAGGCTCGCACGGTTCAGCGCACCCTAGTCTTTGTATGTCAGCCAATCCTAGTTTGATTCTCTATCAACGTGACGACTGCCACCTGTGCGATCTTGCGCTTGAGGTGCTGACGACGGCGCGTGTGGCGGATTTCGAAAGCGTTTTTATCGAAGCCGATGCGTATTTGGAGGCGCGCTACGGACAGCGCGTACCCGTGCTTCGAAACGATGCAACGGGCGATGAAATCGACTGGCCGTTCAGCACTGAAGCGGTCAGCACCCTGCTGCTGCCCTAGTGGCTTTCAATGAGTGCACTATTCGTTAACCGGCGTCTCAATTGCAAAGCTCGGCGTGCCGCTGACGATCTCTTCGGGCTGTGGGTGGTCGCCCTTTTCGATCACCACGATGCTGTCGTAGAAGTGCATCGAGCGCGCGCTGCGCGTGAACGGGCCTGGGGAAAAGCTCTGCGGATCGCGCGAGTGCCACGCATTCAGCTCATCGACCAATCGTTTGGCGAATTCCATAAAACTCATCGGTGCCCGCAGGCCGCCGCCGTACTCGCGCCAATAGCTGGTGTGCGTATCCTCGACTAGCAAAACGCCTTCAGGTTTGACAGCCCCGTACAGACCCTCGAGCGTGGCGATCTGCTGATGCATTTGGTGGCCACCGTCGTCGATCAATATATCAATGGGGCCGACCTTCTGCGCGAGCTCCGCCAGAAAGCGACGATCCGCTTGATCGCCGATATGAATCTCGATCCCAGGCTCGTTCAACTCACTTAGCCGTGGGTTGACGTCGACGCCAACGATTCGCGCCTTGGGCCCCAAGTAATGCCGCCACATTTGTAGCGAACCGCCGTGAAACACGCCGAATTCAAGCAGCGTGCACGCCTGTCCGCGATAGCGTGCGAAATGTCGGTGATAGACGTCAAGATAGTGCTTCCACTTGTTCATCAAGCGCCCCGGGTTGGCGTTGAAGTAGGCGGCGAGCGGATTGTCATTGGATTGCTGTGTTTGCATGTGCGCTGCTCCTAGTGTGT
>JBBSIY010000008.1:0-26726 GCA_038257785.1 Lysobacterales bacterium | reverse complement strand
GCGGGTCGCGGTCAGCCAGATTGCGGATGTTCAAATCCACCGACTGCTGTTCGTTGATGTCCCAGCCGACGGTCAGATTGAGCGTGGTCCACGAAGCCACGCGGCGTCCTGCCGGTACGCCGTCACGCTGATCGTCGTCGAAGTAGCCGTCGATATGGTTGGCGAATAAGCGGCCGAAGAAATCGCCATAGCTATAGCGAAACCCTGTGTTGATGGTCCACTCGGGATAGCGGAACTCGCCAACCCGCTCAACAAGGCGCTGACCATTGCGACACGCGCCGGCACCGCGACGCGTCGTTTCGGCGTCGTCGCCGCAAGACTCGCTGCGCTTAAACGAATTAACCCACGTGGCATCGGTTTGCCAGGTCACTTGGCCCCAGTCGCGCTCGTCAAAGCGATGATCCAAGCGAATGTCCACGCCGTCGGTTTTTTGCTGGCCGACGTTGATGAGTTGGAGGTTGACTTGATCAATATTACCGCCGATGCCGCCGTTGCGAATGCCGATGCCGAGCGTGCCGCTAGGCAGATCGGCGCTGTTGAAAATTAGACTGGGATCGCTGAGCGCGCGGCGGAATAGCTCGAGGTCGTCGATGTCGACTAGATCGCGCTGATCAAAGCTCCAGTAGTCCACCGTCAGCGTGGTGTTGTCGCCAAAGCTAAACACGTTGCCGAAGTAGAAGGCTTCCGACGTTTCGGCCTCGAGATCGGGATTGCCGTAGATCTCTGACAGATAGCCGTCGTCGCCGGCGAAGCCGTCACAAAACGTGTTGAAGAACTCGCTGCCCGCCGAGCACGGCAATGCACCTGAGCTCAAGGTCAAGCCGGCCCCGACTTGGGCTAGGGATGGCGCGCGGAACGAGCTGTTCCAGCCGCCGCGAATCACGTAGTTGTCGGCGGGGCGCCAGCGAAAGCTGACCGCTGGATTGAAGTCGCCGCCGAAGTCGCTGTAGTGGTCGTAGCGACCCGCGACCCGCACATCAAACGATTCTGTAAAGGGCAGAAAGCTCTCGGCATACAGCGCCCATTGGTTGCGGTCGGCACTGACAGCGGTCGAGCCGAAGCCATACACCGGCACTTCACCCGTGGTGCGATCCAAGGTGGCGAGAGGCGACGGACGGTCTTCGATTTCCTCACGGCGCGCTTCAGCACCGAGTGCCCAAGCAATCGACCCGCCGGCCAACTCGCCGAAGCTGCCGGCGAACTTGGCATCCCATGCGTACAGCTTCGATTCGCCATCGCGCGGCACGCGCTCGCGAACCAGATCAAGCACCTGCTGCGAATTGTTTGCTTGGCCGTTGAACGGGTCGTAGTAAAGCCCGCCGCTGCCGGGCGAACAGGTGGTGCGGCCGTCGGCGCACAGCTCACCGAGCAAGCCAGCGCGAATGCGCGATACGTTGTAAATGCCGGCGACGGCTTCTTGCTGCGACTCGCTATTGGAGGCAGTGAAGGTCGATTCCCAATCCCAATCACCCACCGCGCCGCGAAGGCCGTTGAGTAAGCGCCAGTTCTCGCTGGTGACTTCTAGGGTGCGCGCGTCGGGGAAACGGCCGAAGCCAAATACTTCAAAATCGGGATCAGCGCCCGCGGCAATAAGCCGCGCGCGCAGCTCGGCCGGCATGCCGGGATGATCGAGAAACACGGGCTCTTCGCTCCACGGCGCGGGCGCGCTGTCGGCGCGCGATACGTTGCGCTGCAGGGCCAGCTCGGCAAAGTATTCTGTCCCTGCAAACTCATAGCTGAAGGTGCCGTACGCGCCGAGACGCTTGGTTTCTGGATCGGTGGCCGTGAAGGCGTTCCGATTGACCGTGCAATAGGCGCCAAAACGGCTCAGCGGAAAGCCGGGGCGACCGTCGAAGCGCTGTGCGTCAGGGCAGCCGGCTTCGACCAAATCGAACTCTTGCGCAAACAAATCATTGAAGCTCGGATAGATGCCCTGCTGCGAGGGTCGCGGCTCGACGGCGGTAATTGCGCGGTCGCGGTCGTACATCGCATTGCGCTGGAAGGCATCGACCACCAGCATGGCGCGCGCCTGCTCGCCCTGAAAGCCAGCCACCAGATTGGCATTGAAGCGCGACTCGTCGGTGTTGGCGTCCGAATCACCGGCGCTGGCCGATAGGCGCAGGCCGTC
The DNA here is from genome assembly GCA_038257785.1 of Lysobacterales bacterium. Lineage (GTDB taxonomy): Bacteria > Pseudomonadota > Gammaproteobacteria > Xanthomonadales > Xanthomonadaceae > JANNWF01. Next base: position 24,598 of record JBBSIY010000008.1, on the reverse strand, counting down.
AAAGTCGCGGCGCAGAATGAAGTTCACCACGCCGGCGACGGCATCTGCGCCGTACACGGCTGATGCGCCGGTAGTCAGCACTTCGATGCGATCAATCGCAGCCAGCGGAATGGCGTTCAGATCAACAAAGTTTTCCGAGCCATTGGCAAACGACGACACCGCAACACGGCGACCGTTAACCAAGGTTAGGGTTGATGCAGTACCAAGGCCGCGCAACGACGCACCTGCACTGCCCGCTGGCGCATCAGCCTGTAGCGCGCCGGAGTTGGCGCTGGTGAAGTTACCGGTGCCGCCGGCCGCCGCGCTGATTTGTTTAAGCAGATCGCTGGCCGAGGTCGCGCCAAATTCGCGAATCTGTTCGGCGTCGATGATCACGATGGGCTGCGAGTCTTCTAGGTCGATGCCCTTTAGATTGGAGCCAGTGACGACGATTTGATCGAGTTTGGTCTTGCTGACCTCGGCCACATCGTCATCGCGCGTTTGTGCGACGGCGGTAGCCAGCAGGGAGTTGGATGCAAGGCACAGCAGCACGGCCGTCGTCAGCGGCCGCCGGCAAAGGCGGGAAAAGGCAGACATGATGAACTCCGAATATCGCCAGCATCGGAAGCGCTTCCGAACGCACGGCAAAGCAACAGGGATGACTGCCGGAAAGGCAGCTAACAGCGTGGGAAACGCGCCAGCGAGCAGCCGGCGGTAGCGACTAGCGCGCTATTCGTCCCACCACTCGGAGAGGTAGAACCCCTCGATCCGAAATTGCGTGTTGCGAGAAGCCATGTGAGTCCTGCCGGAGCTGAAGCTCAATCTTTAGTGCAGGCGAAAATCTGCACCGCTAGGCTTGAACTTGTCAAGCATTAGTGAATCCTAAATGGATGTTTGGTGCAACGACCAGTGCCCGCTCATGGCACGATAAAAGTGAACTGACCAGCTGGCCTGCATATATGCGTACGCGCTCACTGCCGTGTGATTGGCGAATTGTCTGCTTCGTGTGCATTGCGATTCTTGCGATGGCGAGCCTTAGCGCTGCAGCCGTTGAGGCGCGTGCAAGCGGGCAGCTGCCGCCGGCACCGACCACCGATTTGGTGCTTGCCGGCGGCGCGCTCAATTTTTGCAGCGGAATGGCGCTGCGGCACTGTTCAGAAGGTACTGAGTTGGCTGTGGGTCGGGGTCCGGCTCGCTATCGCTTAACTGCCGAAACTATCGATGCCGCTGCGGATGCGCAGCTTTGGCGCGCAGCCGGAGCTCAGCGCGCCAGCGATATCCGTGCGCTGCTCAACGCGGCGCAGAGGAAGACGGGCGAACACGCGCTGAGCGAAGACGCGCTTTTGGATGCCTTTGAGGCGGTTTGTCGCCGAGGGCAGCGTGCACCCTGCTTACCAAAGCCTCTGTGGTCGCAGCTCGATGACTATGAGCGCGGCGGATTGCTGTCGGCATTGGAGCAGCCGCAGATGACTGAGCGTGGAGAACGCCTGCGCGAACAGGTGTCGCTATCGTCAAGCCACGATGCGGCGGGAGCGAGTATTTTGCGCGCGTTCGTCGCGGCGGCAGCGCGACGCAGTGTCGAAAAGCCGCGGGTCGCGGTTGTCACGGCGTCTGCGTTTGACAGTATGGATGCCGTCGATGTGTATCTTGCGGCGCTGCGTGAGGCGGGCGGCGATCCGTTCTGGTGGCCTATCGATCAAGCCGTCGAGCACGCAATATTTGGCGACGGTGAGTGTCAGCAGCTCGATACAGCGAGAGTCCGTGTGCTGGGCGTCGCGCGCCGTGAGCGCGTTTATCCGGACCACGCGGAGACTCAGCGGCAGTGGTGCGCAAGCGAAGCAGCGCGTCATCTGCCGGCGGGCGTACATGGCGTGTTCTTCAGCGGCGGCGATAAGTGGCGTCTTCGCCAGGCGCTAGTCGATGAAAGCGATCGCCCAAACGCGTGGCTGCGTGAGCTGCAGGAGGCGTTTCGACAAGGCAGCATTGCGGTGGGCGGCACCAGCGCTGGCAGCGCGGTGCAGTCGATGGTGGTGATGATCGGCAACGGCACGTCCGAGGCCGCACTGCGCGCGCCGGCTAAGATGGGTGCGCCACCGACGCCGGGTTGTGCGCGCGCCGGGCGATGCAGTGAGGCAGACGAGGACGCACTCAGCGCATGGCCGGCGGGTGGGCTTGGACTGTCGCCCTTTGTGGTCGATACGCATTTTTCCGAACGCAGCCGCGAATGGCGCTTGCTGGCGCTGCTGGCGCAAAGCGGCGCGACCCTGGGGCTTGGCGTCGATGAGACGAGCGCGCTGCATCTTCGCGCTCAAGCGGACAACACCCTTGAAATTGAGGCGCTGGGCATCGGCGGTGGCTGGCTTTACTCGACCAATGATTCTGCGTGCGGCCACATTTCAGTCGAAGCGAACTATCTCGCACCGGGACACACGCTAATCTGGCGCAACGGTCGGGCAGATGGCGCTGCCAGCGGACCCGCATCAACGTCGGCGATGAGTGCAGAGCGCCGCCTCGACCTAGAGAGCGGCTTGCTGCCTAGCGCAGTGCGCACCGCGATGCAGGCGCTCGTGGCTGAGGACGCGGGGCCTATCACGTTCGCGGCGGGTTCGGTCACGCTGTCAATGTCGCGAAGTGCATTCACGCATGCGTACGAAGGACAAGGAAAGCTGCGCAGCGTGTTGCGCGCGCAGATCGATTTGCGCTGGCCACAGAACGATTGCGTAACGCCTCCCTAAGGAGCGGACCGGGCGTCTCGGCTCGTCTTTCGCAACACGTTCGCTTGCGACCCTTTAACCGCGCTCTGCATAATCGGCGGATCGCGGTGCAATCCGCATTAGGAGGCATGTCGAGCCCGCCATGAGCAAAGACAGCCCGTTTGTCGATTTTCCGGCCGGTAGCGCAATCATCAGCGAAGGTGAAGCTGCGAGCGCGCTATTTATTATTGAGTCCGGCAAAGTGTCTATTCAGCGCGCCGACGCCCAAGGCGTTGTGCTTGCACAGCTGGGTCCTGGCGACTTCTTTGGTGAGACGTCGATCCTGCAAGAGCAGCCGCATTCTGCGTCGGTGGTGGCTCAGGACGCCGTTCGAGCGATGCGCATTGATGTGGCAGCGTTTCACGGACTGCTCGCCGAAAACATCGAGATTGCCGTGCTGCTGATGCGTCGGCTCGTGGTGCGTCTCAAAGCCAGCGAGCAGCGACGGGTCGAGTTGGAAATGCAGATCGCTCGCTTCGGTGGAGGGCTGCCGGCTGCCGCCAGTCAGCAGCCTGCGACGGCCTCGTCGGAGGCGATTACTGAGCGATTGCCGCCGGCAGAGCCGGTGTCGGCGGGCTTTGCGCTGCGCACGACCGAGGGATTGATCATTCTTGAAGCGGGCAAGGTCGACTATCTGGTCGGACGTCCTGACCCGGCGACGGGGGCCGTGCCTGAGGTCAATCTGGGGCCACTTGATGTTGCCCGCAGCTTGAGCCGCAAGCACGCGCGTTTGATGATTGAAGACGGCGCGCTGCTGCTGCACGAAGAGCCGGGCGTCGGCAATGGCACGTGGGTCAACGGCGGCAAGCTGATGCCCGACGAAACCGTACTGTTGAAGGTTGGCGATTCGCTGCGCTTTGGCGCGGTAGAAGTGCTGGTCGAACGCGCATAAGCGCAGTACCCAACGATCCGAGCTCGGATCAGGAGAGCGTCATGCAGGATGAATTGGCCGCGATTGACGTAAGCCCGCTTGAGGCCCTGATGCGAATCAAGGCCGAGCTGGAGACGTTGGAGTCGCGCCTCACCGCGATGGACGAGCGCAAAGAGTCGGTTGCTGCGCCAGTGTTTGCGCGTGTGCGCAACGACTACGAAACCCGCCGCAAAGCGCTTGAGTCGGAGGCAGCGCCGCTCAAAACGGCCGCGCAGGAGCAATACACCAAGCTGGCGGCACTGCTGAGTCGCTCGGAAGCAGATCACGAAGCCGCGCGGCTGGATCGCGAAGAGATCGAATTTCGGCACGCTCTGGGCGAGTTCGATAGGGCCGAGTTCAAGAAACGCATGGCCGAGATCGACGAGAAGCTGGCCACGAAAGCGGCGGCGCGTGAGCAAGCATTGGCCGTGCGTCAGCGCTTTGTTGATGCGTTTCGTTCGGAGGAAGAGCTTGAATCGAAACTGCCGCCACCGGCCGCAGCAGTGGAGACGCCAGCGCCGGTGGAGCCAGAGCCCGTTGCGCCTGTTCCTGAACCAGAGCCGGCACCAGCCGCTGAGCAGGCGACACGGCGACTGCCTGTGCTCGATGCGGCGGCCCTGAAGGTCCCGCAGCTGGACGTGCCGACGATCGTGGCTAAGCCGATCAGCGCGAATACCCCGCCGCCTTCTGCCCCGCCTGCTGCCGCCGGTGCGACGCAGATCATGCGCGCGATCAAGCCGTCCGAAATAGCGGCTGCGACCGCCGCCGCCGCGCCCTCTGCACCGCCGCCTCTGCCGCGCGGCAACGACGCGGGATCTGCGGTGCGCAGCGCGCGACTGGTGCCGCAAACGCCCGAGGCCGGCAAGCTCAGTCATACGATTGGTGCCAAGCCGCTGACCATCGGCAGTGGCGAGAGCTGTGACATTCGCGTGGCCGGTGCCAATGCACGCCACGCCGAGGTGCGTGCGAGCATGGCTGGCATTACCGTGTCCGATCTGGGTGGCGGCGTGCGCATCAACGGCGTGGTCATCGAGCAGCATCTGCTGCGACACGAAGACGTGCTGGAGATTGGCCCCGCGCGCTTCACGTTCCGCGAGGCCTGAGGGCCGCATGGCCGTCGATATCCAAACCGAGCGCCGCGGCGGTGTGTTGATCATCACGCCGACCGGGCGGCTGGACAATGAAAGCGCTGCCGATTTTGAACTGCTGACGCAGGAGTCGGTGGCGGCAGGCAGTCGTCACCTCGTGCTGGATCTGTCCGGCCTCAACTACATGAGCAATGCGGGCCTACGCGCCTTGGGTTCGCTCGCCAAATCGCTAAAGACGCCTACCACCAGCCTGCGCGTTGCTGGTCCGACTGATTCGGTTAGACAGGTATTCGACGCAGCGGGCATCGCTATGCTGTTCGATATTCGAGTCGATCTAGCGGCGGCTCTGGCTGATCATCCAGCGGGCGGCGGCGACAGCAAGCTGGGTGAGCATGCTGCGCGGCTGCTCGGCATCAGTGCGGGCAACGCGGGTGTTGAACCCGTGCCCGGCATCGACAAGCTAGCGGAGACGGCGTTCGGCTTGCTATCGAACGCCAGCGCAGGGCCCCAGCAGCAGCCGCGCGCGGCCCGCGCGATGGTGCAGGGCACCCAGGTGATGAAAAAGATCACCGTGCCGGTGGAGTCTGGGTCGTCCCCTTCAGCGGCGCGACCAGCAAGCGCCACTGGCGGAAAGCCGGACGCAGGCTCGTCGGCCAAAAAGCCGGGATTCTGGGCGCGTTTGTTCGGCCGCAAAAAGTAGCCGGGCCGATGGTATTGGCCGCGCTGTGAGCGACGGCCGCTCTACGTTTTCGTCCGAAGGATCATCGCAATGACAACCGCTTACTGGTGTGTGCTGGTGGCCGCGCTGCTGCCGTTTCTTTTCACGCTGATCGCCAAGCTTTCGGGTAGCCGATTCGACAATCGTGATCCGCGCGCTTGGCAGTCCAGGCTAAGCGGTATGCCGGCGCGCGCGCATGCGGCGCATCTGAATAGTTTTGAGGCGTTTCCGCTGTTTGCGGCGGCCGTGATCATCGCCCACTCGGTAGGCAGCGATCAGGCGCGGACCGACGGTTTGGCAATGGCATTTATCGCCCTGCGGCTTGGCTTCGGCATCTGCTACATCGCCGATTGGGACAAGCTGCGCAGCGTGCTTTGGTTCGGCGCGCTGCTGTGCTGTATCGCGATGTTCTTTGGTGCGCCCTGAAGGCTAACGCCCGATGCAAAAGAAAACGGCCGGTGCTGTGGGCACCGGCCGTGAGTCGCGTTGGCCCCCGAAGGGAGGGGTGGGGACAGCGCGACTAAGCGTGTCTTCGCAGCGGCAAGCGGCGAAGACGTTGTTCGAATTGTCTAGTTCGGATTACTTGGCGCGCGCGGTCTTGGCGGCCGGCGCAGCTTTCACTACGCTGTCGTTGACGGCTTCAAGCTGCGTTTTGACAAGCTGACCAATCGTCTCCGAGGTCTTCAAGGACGCGTTCATCGCTTCCTGATTGACGCTGAAGATCTGCTCGCCGGTTTCCTTAATCAGGGCAACGCCCTTCGGCCACACGGTCTTAGCACCGTCAGCGTCGCGCACTTCAACCGCTTCGCCCATGAAGGCAACGGTCGCGTTCATGCGGTCTTCGAACGACTTCATCTGCATGCCAACAACGCGCTCGAAGTTCTCTAGCATCAGGTGCTGCGCCTTGAAGGAAGCCTCGAAGGCCTGCTTGCCAAAGGACAGGATTTGGTTCGGGATCTGCTCGTACATGGGGTCGCCTCCGCGGAAATTAGGGGATATCGCTGAGGTCACTCTACCTGAATTTATGTTGCACTGCAACATAAGCTGTATGACGGCAGGCTTTCCCTTTTAAGACAGTCGCTTGGGCGGCGAGGGAGTGTGCTGGAGAGCGCTACCGGACCGCGTCATGCTGCGCCGCGGCAAAGTGGGAAATTAGGCGGTCGGGCCGCGATAGCGACAGCCCGCGGTGCAGGTCTCGTGGAGCACGATCTCTGACAGCAGCGGTAGACGTGGCTTTAGCTGCGCCCAAATCCATTCGGCAATTCGCTCGCTGGTCGGATTCTCCAAGCCGGCGATATCGTTCAAGTAATGATGATCGAGCCGCTCGTAGATCGGCTTGAAGGCCTGCTTGATATCGGCAAAGTCCATCACCCAGCCCGTGTGCGGGTCGAGCGGTCCCTCGACGTGCAGCTCGACGGTAAACGAGTGCCCATGCAGCCGCTGACACTTATGGCCGTCCGGCACGTTCGGCAGGCGATGGGCAGACTCGAAGGTGAAGCGTTTGAACAAGTCCATGGCAAACAGTGCGCGAGAGGGGTAGCTGATTATCGCCGCAATTGTGAGCACTCTCGCGTTGTCGCGATCAGGGCTGGGCTTGCTCTGCCTTTAAGCCGATGCGCCTCCGTTCGCCTGCGTACGCGAAAACAAAGAAGGCAACTACCGTAACCGTCGGCGTCACCCATGCCTGAGGAAAACATGACGCATACGAATAGCGGTAGTCGAAATAGCCGCATAGCGCAGCAGGCAAAGGCGCAAGCGATGCACCGTGACCAACAAAAATACCCCACGACCACGCGCCAATAAGTCCTACTGTCGCTAAGCGGAACGCGAATCCGGCAAGCGTAGTCTTCGCGGAAGCGCCGTAGCGCCAGCCCCAATAGGCCATCGCCGGCAAGGGCAACAGCATCAACGAGCCGTAAATCACGGCGCCTAAGAACTGCTGAGCCTCAGGCGTCGAAAACATCTAGATCAGTGGTCAACTGCCTCCACCCACACTTCGATGCCGTTGAGAGCGGCGTTGCCTGAGACGCCATCGAGCGCTAGCGGATCGCTCAGTAGGTTGTAGTTGGCGCCAATTACCCGCTCGGCGCGCGACTGCCGCGTGCCTGTCATCTGATGTCCGAAACCGTGCGGCAGGCATACGACACCGGGTTGCAGCTCGTCGCTAGCCTGCACGTCCGTCTCTAGCTGGGCGAGCCGCGAGCGCAGGAGCACTCGGCCGCCGTCTTTCAAGCCTCGTGCGGCGATGTCGACAGCGTTCATCCACAGCTGATGTCGCGGCTTGCCTTTGATCAAGCGCGGCGCGTTATGCATCCAGCTGTTGTTGCTGCGGATGTGGCGCCGGCCGATCAAGCGCAGCGAATCGGGCGCGGTATCTGGAAGGGCGAGGGTGCGCAGCTCGCCGAGCGCGTCTAGAAGCACGCATGGCGCACACTCGATGCGTCCGCTGGCGGTTTGCAGTCGACGCAAGAGCGACGGCCTCAGCGGACCAAGATCCATGCCGTGTTCGGCTGCTGCCAGCGCTTCGAAATCGAGTTCGCCGCCGCGCGCCAGACCCTGCGCGATCCGCTCAGTTGGCTCGCTAAGTGCGTTGAATGGCTGTCCGTTGGCGACCGCGAGCGCTTCGGTGAGGCCTTGCAAAATCTGCCAGTCGGCGCGCTCATCGGTCCGCTGTGGTCGCAACGGCGCGCTGTACCGAGCGACGCGACGCACGGCGAAGGCGTTGAAAATAAGGTCGTAGTGCGGCTGACTGAGGAACGAAGCCGGGGGCAAAATGAGATCTGCGTGCCGCGTGGTCTCGTTGACGTAAATGTCGATCGACACCATTGCCTCAAGCGTGCCAAGTGCAGCGTCTAGCGCTCCACCATCCGGCGTTGAAAGCACCGGATTGCCGGCGCAGGTCAACAGGGCGCGTACTTGGCCAGCGCCTGGCGTGGTGATTTCTTCGCGCAGGGCTGCAACCGGCAGCTCGCCGCACACTTCGGGCAGGCTGCGCACGCGACTGCGCCAGCGGGCAAAGCCGCCGGCGGAGGTGCCCGGACCCGTCACTGGTATTACCGGATCATTCGGCAGACTGCCGCCGACCCTATCAAGCTGACCGCAGTACATATTGATGAGCGGAATCAACCATTGGCAGAGCGTGCCGTGGCGCTGGGTCGAGACGCCCATGCGTCCGTACACCACGGCGCGCTCACTGGTGTACAGATCACATGCAAGCTGGGTTACGCGCTGCGGTGCGATATTCGTAAGTTCGGCGAGCGCGCTGCAGTCAACCGCATTGATCGCTGCTAGAGCATCGGCAAAGCCGTTGATTTGATGACCATAAGCAGTGAGGCGCGGAGCCCCGATCTTCTGCAGCGCCTGCAGTAGCGCAATCAGCAGCCATACGTCGCCACCCGGCCGAATGGCAAAGTGGTCGTTGGCTATCGCTGCAGTTTCGGTTCGACGAGGATCAACAACAGCCAGCGTACCGCGAGCAACCAGCGCCTTGAGTCGTTTCTCGACACCCGGCGCCGTCATCAAACTGCCGTTGCTGGCGACGGGATTAGCGCCCAGCACCAGCATGAAATCTGTGTTGTCGATATCAGGAATCGGCAGCAAGAACTGATGGCCGAACATCAGATACGCGACCAGCTGATGTGGCCACTGATCGACCGATGAGGCGCTAAAAATATTGCGCGTGCGCAAAGTCTTCAGCAACGGCGGCAGGTAGGCAATATGGCCGAAGTGATGAACGTTGGGATTGCCAACATAGGCAGCAATCGCATCAGCGCCGTGGCGCTTCTGTACGTCTGACAGCCGCTCGCCGGCTTCACCAATCGCCTCATCCCAGCCGATTTCTTCGAAGTCACGTCCGCGCCGCCGCAGCGGCTGGCGCAGGCGATCAGGGTCGGCTTCAAGATCAAGGATCGCGTTGCCCTTGGGGCAGATGTGGCCGCGACTGAACGGGTCAGCCGCGTCGCCGCGAATCGCGACTAAGGCGTCGCTTTCATATTGGAACTCGAGACCGCAAATCGCCTCGCATAGCGGGCAGGCACGGAACCGCGACTGCCTGCCCATCGGTCCGTCAGCCTAGCCCAACAATCAGGAGGCGGCAGCGCGCCGCCGCAGCGCACCGAAGCCGACCATGCGGCCCGTTTCTTCGTCCCACAGCTTGAGGCTGGCGCAACGTAGGCTGGTCCAAATGGTTAGTCGCGGGGCCGCCTGCAGAATCGGATTGGATTCGAAGCACTCACGTAGCCGATAGTTGGGGATGCGGGTCGCTAGGTGGTGAATATGGTGGTAGCCAATGTTGCCGGTGAACCAGTGGATCACCTGCGGCAGGTCGTAGAACGAGCTACCGGCAATCGCCGCCTGATTGGCGTCCCAGTCTTCTTTGCGCGTCCAGTACGCCGTCTCAAAGGTGTGCTGCACGTAAAACAGCCACACGCCCAGCGCGCCTGCGATCAGCACGATCGGCAAATGCACTAAGAAAACGGTGTGCCAGCCGATGAAGAAGCCAAGCGCCAGCACGACCACTGCGAGCACCAGGTTGTTGAGCCAAACGCTGGCCCACTCACGCTTCCACGCAAACGGTAGATCAAACGGAAACCGATGCTTGATAACGAACTGATACATCGGCCCGATGCCCAGCAGCACCGGCGTACTGCGGTAGAACCGATAGCAGAAACGCTTGAACCACGACAGCGCTTGGTACTCGCGTACGGTGAGCGTGTCGATGTCGCCCATCTCGCGACGATCTAAATTGCCCGAGCTGCCGTGATGAATCGCGTGAGTCTTTTTCCAATAGCCGTAGGGGAACAGGGTAATCACGCCGAGGCAGCGACCAACCAAGTCGTTGGCGCGCGCGCTGCGAAAGAACGATCCGTGGCCAGCATCGTGCTGAATGATGAAGCTGCGCACGTACAGTCCAGCGGCGGGTAGCGCCATCAGCAGGGTCCACGCGTAGTTCCAGCCATCGACCACGCTCCACGCCATCAAGGCCCAGATGCCGAGCAGGAGGGGCACGGTGTTGAGCAGTTGAAAGATGGCCTTGCCGTGATGCGGCTTTGCATATGCGGCGCAAAGCTCACGCAGGTTGACGGAGGGGGATTGATTCACGCGAGAGGTCATGATGGCTTCCTAGCTTTAGCCGGCCATTCTCGGCGCTTGGGGGCGCTGCTGCAATTGCTAGACGGTTCATAGTACGTTAGTCTTCGTACGTCACCCCCTCCACCTCGTTGAAAAAGGGCTCTTTAATGAATCTCCGACGATTTACTTGGCTACTTCTGTTGGCTTCAACCGCGAGTGCCGCCAGTGCCGCCGAGTTTGGTCACACCCAGGTTCGCTTTGAACCTGCAACGTTTGAGACTCAGCGCAGTGCACTCGAGCGCGAGGTGCGCAGCAGCAATCGGTACGCGGAGATGGCCAGCGCTGATCGGCGAACCGTGCTGCAGGCGCTAGAGGTCCTTGGCGATATCCTGCGCCCGGTGCAGTCGCTTGATCAGCTAAACCCCAACGCCAAGATTCATGCCTTCAATCTGCAAGAGCAGATCAACACCTTGCTAACGGGTGCGGCAGCCGACAGCCGTGTCATCTGCAAGCGAGAGACCCCAGTCGGTACGCGACGCCCCATTAACATCTGTCGCACCGTGGCCGAGAAACGACGCGAGCGCGATCAGGCCGAGACCACGTTCGGCCGGATGGCCCCGCCGCCGCGTGCGAGTGACTAACGCCCTTGGCTGTTCGTTGCGTTCTCGCTTACTTGCGCTGCCGCGGTGACGACTCGGCGCTAGGCGCGCGACTGGCGTTGGGCTGGCGCAGCAGCCGCAGCGCGAGGATGACGATCAGCGCGCTCGCGGCGATCAGTACGCTCCACAGCAGCCATTGTCGGAGCGGCAGGGGCGGATTTTTGGCGTTCAGCAAGTCGTAGCCTGAGAGCTGTCTGCCTGCCCCAACGGTGATTGGGTTTGCTAGCACCTTCAATGAGTTCGGCGAGCTCGGCGTTTGCAGCACGGCCTGTAGCGGATATTCGGGGCGTACCGCGTAGGCGCTGCCAGCCACTAACCGATACGGCTGCGGCCCCTGCGCCAGCAGCACGAACAGCTCCTTGCGATAGCCAACGCGCAAGGTCGGCGGGCGCGGCAGTGCGGGCTCGCTGCGCACACGCCACTGGCGATCACGCGTGTGCGGCAGTTCAAACGGCGCGGCGCTGGTGTCGTCGGTATTTCCACCGAGGCGAAAGGCAGTACCGCGCGCGCGTTCGCGCCAGTTCTGAGTCGAACTCGCGCGACTTTCAAGCACGACGATGGCCAAGCCATTGCGATCCGCCAGCTCAACGCCCACGCGTTCAATCGGATACGGACCGTCCAGGCGGTACTCAAAAATGCCCGGCTGGCCGACGACTGCGGCGCCGGTGATCTGCAGCGCGAGGCGCTCGTCAATGATCGTCGTCGGCAGCGCTAGCTCAGCGACCACCTGAGTTAGCGGCAGCGTGGATTCTTCATCTATCCGGCGCAGCCGCAGATACGGCCAATCGTCGGGCGCAAACTCGACCGATAGGCGCTCAAGATTCATCTCGCCGCGGCGCAGCGACAGCAGCGTCTGCGACGGCGCGATGATCTGCCACGTATTCAGATCGCGGCTGGCGGCGATTTCGACGCGAGCGTTCAATGCGCCCAACGCCGCGTCTTCAAGCCCGATATGCAGTCCGCGAACCTTGCCTTGAAGGCCGCTGAGATCGAGCAGCCAGTCGTCAATACTGGCCGCTTCGCTGTCGGAAACAATTTCGGCATGCAGCTGGCGCAGGCGGCCGTTGCCGTCGCGCTCTACATGCAGCGACAGCCGCTCAGGATCGCTAAGTTGACTGCGCGGCACGCGAAACGTCGGCAGCGCGCCCGACTTCGCCGTTGCCGGTCTGAGCGTGTGTGACTGCGCCGGCAGAGCTGGACCGAACGGAAGGCTTTCGCCATCGGCGTTGAACGCGGCGAAGTCGCGCAAATCATCGCGCAGCAGCTTGGCGTAAATCACCTGCGTCAGGCTGATCGAAACCATGTCCTGCTCGGGCGCGACGGGCAGCGACCATTGCCACGCGAACGCTTCTGCACTTATCGGCTGCGCGAGCTCGGGTTGTGCAGCTGGAGATTGAGCGAGCGCTGCTTGGCTAAGCGCAGCGAGGCCGACAATCAAGCCCGCGAGGGCGGACCTGCGAAGGGCAAGGCGCAGCAGGATCGTACTCAACGCGAACTACTCATGGTTTTTCTCCGATGAAGAGACGTGGCGCGGAGGCGTGGGGGCAATACGACCCACCAGCACCAAAAGTCCACCGACGGCCATGAACGAAACGATACCCGCGAGATCGCCAAAGTAGCGCCGATCAACCAGCAGCAGCTTGAGCAACACCAGCCCCATTAGGCCAGCGCCGGCCAACCACACGCCCCAGTTTTTTTGTCGCGAACCGACGATCCAGGCGACGACGCCGGCTAGGCTCCACACGACCGTCAAGGTGGCTTGGGCGACGCGATCATCAAGAATGCTGGGCGACCACGGCGCACCTGTGAAGTGATGCACGGCGCGCAGCGCAGCGAAGGTTGCAAACAGCAGCCCGGCGACGGCCAGCACGCCCAGCAGGTCGCGCGACCCGGCGCGGCGCGCTAGCGTGATCGCGATGAGCAGACTGCCTAGCTGGAACAGCTCAATTGGATTGAGAACGGGCAAATAAATCAGCGGCGCGCTGCCGCCGCGTTCGGCCAGAGCAGCGATCCACGCCAGCGCGAGTAGACCTCCGGCTGGCGCAAACCAGCGCGGTCGATAGGTAGAGAACTCCTCAGCTAGCGGCCACGCGGCGATCTGCGGCGTACGCCACGTCGCCAGCAGCAAGGCGATCAGGGGTAGCAGCATCGCCACAAACTGCCAGCCGTCGGCTAACTCAGCGCGCTGGGCCCAGGCGTGCATGGCCAACGCGTAGAAAGCCACTGCGCTAAACAAAGTGAGCACATGCGCGATGGATAGACCACGCTGGCGCGGCGCGCGCAGGGCGCGCAGGGCAATCAGCATGGCCGCAAACCAGGCCAGCCAGTAGGTGTGCTGCGGCAGCGTATTGACACTGCGATCAAACGCCTCAGTCGCAACCACCAGCGGCAAGCCGCATACGGCTACGCCGAGTACGATCCAACCGAGCCGCGGCCACGCAATCCAGCCGCGGAGCAGGCCGGCGAGCAGCGCGCTGATTGCCGCGAATGCGACTAGCTTCAGGCTCATATCGGTGTCGGGAAAAAACTCCAGCGTTTCCCGCAGGCCACCCACCAACCACCAAAAAACGCCGAGCACGAACGTTGGCCAGACGATGGCTCTGCCGCCCTCGTCGCGCTCGTATAGCCAGCTGATGAAGAACGCCGAGCCCGCCATCAACAGGACGCTTAGCGCATGACCGTTGAGAACGAATAGTTCGCCCGGCTGTGCGTCGGGATAGTCCGCCATCGTGCCGTTGAAGTAGGCAATCATGGCCAGCACTTGCAGCGTTAGCCCAGCGAGCTGCGGCAGCTGGCGGCGTTGCCGCAGGCCGAGCCACACCAGCGCCGCGCCTTCGACTGCCCAGCTCGCCGATGTCCACCTTGCCGACAGCGCAAGCGGCACAGCGAGCGTGGCAAACCCGAGCGCCAGTGCCGCGAACGATTGGCCTAACAGGGTGGCGCGGCGGCTGCGCACCAGCCACCAAGCGAGCGCCGCGTAGAGCACGGCTATAGCGATTGCACTCCAGGCCATCGCCATCTCATCGCCGTCCAAAAGCGCCACCTGCAGGGGAAACGCCTGCTGCGGCGTGCCTAATACCAGCGTGCCATCGACGGCCGGTTTGTTGCGGTCGCCGCGCTGGGCGTAGTGGGTGGCGATCGCGACGTAGAACAAAAAGAACGCGATCAAAAACGGCTCTACGCTGGCGAACAGCGCGGGCTGGTAGTACTGCCTTCCCCACATCGTGCTGACCACGAAGGTAAATGCAAACCCGACTAGGTTCAGCGCGCGCCACGGCTTGAACCAAGCAATGGCAAACACGGCCGCGTTGAGCACGGCGTAATAGCTGAATAAGGCGACATGATTGCCACTGCCGGTCGAAATCAGCACCGGTGCCAGATAGCCACCGATGAAGCCGAGGACGGCCAACGCCACTGCGTTTTGCAGCACGGCAAGCAGCGCCGCGCCGGCGACCAATGCCACCACCAGTCCAAAGGCCATGCTGGCCGGCAGCAGGTGATACAGGCCGTACGAGGCGAACACGGTGAGCAGCAGCACGCCCAGCGCGCCACCTTGCAGGGCGAGGCCAAATTCAGGTCGTGTCTCGCGATTGCTCCAGCCCCACGCCAGCCCTGCAATCGCTAGTGCCGCGATCCCCGCCAAGCGCAACTCGATGGGAAAACTGACGAACCCCTGGTCGACGGCGTAGCGCCTCGCCGCCGCCAAGCCGAAGCACAGCAGCAGCACGCCCAGCTTTACCGGCACATTGCCTTCGAACAGCCAGCTGCGCAGCGTGGCGCCGATGCGGTCGGCGAGATCCGGGCCGGTATCAACCGTCGCCGCTGCAGGTCGCGCAGGTGGCAGCGGCGGCGGCTGGTGCGATGCAGCGCTGCTGGCGGCAGCGGCTCGCTCATTCGTCGAAGCGGTTTTGACCTCGGCTTGTGCCGTCGCATTGCCGAGCCCCGCTGCGGGCGCGGCCGAGGGTGCTGAAAAAGCGGCAGGAATGGGTGCGCCAGGTTCCGCGACTCCGCCTTCTGCGGGTGCAGGCCTCGCTGATTCGCGCTCTGGCTGCACAAACGCTGGTACGACGCTAGCTGCATCTGCGGCCGTTGGACGCTCGTTGCGCAAGGAGGCGAGCGCGGCGAGCTTGCCACTGTCGATTCGCGTGGCGCGTTCGATCGCGTCTAGTCGCGCATTCAGGTCGCTCACTCGCGCGATCTGCCAGCCCGCCAATGCGCCGAGGCAAAGGCCGGCGAAGCCTGCATCAGCGCTGCCTGCCGCCAAGCCTAAGATCGCCCCCACAATTGCTAGCGCCCAATGCATCCGCATTCCCCACGACTAAACCGCGAGCAGCATAGCGGTGTGGACAGCGCAGCGCGCGTATCAGCCAGCCGGTGATTTGCCGCCGAGATCGAGCCGCTGGCGCAAAGAAGCAATCACGCTTTCGAGCTCGCGCAGCGGTCGCTTGGCATCCATCGTCAGCGTCGCCGGCAGTGGGGTGAGGCGTCGATTAGCCACCAAGCTGCGGTGAAAGCGCGCCAGCCGACCGCGTGGCACCTGCGGCAGCAGTGCGTATACCGGTGCCCGCGTTGCACAGGCTTCGCTAAGCAGGTTCACCGAATCGGCACTGACAACAAGCCGATCAGCCCACGCCAAAAAGCCGGCATACGGGTTGGGGCCGTCGGCCTCACCGTGCCACTGCGTGCCCGGCAAATCAGCAAGATCGTCGCGCGCCGCGTCGCGCAGCCATTGTGGCGTTCGCCGTGAAGTGCTGAGCAGCACGCTGCCGCCATCGCGCGCGTGGGCGTCTTGAATTATCTGACTCAAGATCTGCCAGCGCGCCAGGTTGAACGGCGCAGCGGATGTTGGCCCGCCCAGCAGAACCACCGTGCGCGGCGCTCGGAACCCAGCCAGTGACGGCCACGCTCGGCGCGCTGCAGCGAGCCAGCCGTCGTCAATCGGATGCAGGCTGCCGAGCGTCTGGATGACGTTGCCGCCCTGCAGCGCATCGTGAGCAGGCGTGACGATCACGTTCCAATGCCTTGGCGCGATCGGCGGCGCGAGAATCTGCACCACCGGCACGCCGCGTTCGCGCAACATGCGCGTCGCAAGCGCTGCCTGTCGCCCACAGCCGATGGCAAGGTCAGGCGACTCCACTAGCAGGGCAGCCGCCAGCTCGGGTCCCAAGGCGCGCTCGAACAGCGGAAGCTTGCGCGGGGCCAGCCAGCGCCACGGCGCAGCGGTGTTGATGGTGATGGTTTGGCTAAGCGTGCCGAGTCCGTTCGCCAACGAATTCGCCTGCCTCAGATTGCCGGCCGCGCCGTCCGTCAGCACCCAGATGCGTGGAAGGCTCACGGGACGAGAGTCGACTATTGGGCGGTGTACGACGGCATGTTGGAAGTATCCCACGCCACGCGTCGTTCGAAGCGCCGATGCAGGTGTCCATCCGTTGATCAGCGCCAGTCAATTACGTCGCGCGCTATGCTTGTCGAACTTACGACGCGGAGACGGACCATGCTCGACGACACTGCACTCGATTTGATCTTTCGCAACGCGCGGACATTTCGTGGCTCAGCGCGCGCTTGGCAAGCCAAGCCGGTCGATACCGCCACCCTGCATACGCTGTGGGATCTCACGCGGCTTGGGGCCACCAGCGCCAACTGTTCGCCCGCGCGAGTTGTGTTTGTCACCACGCCATCGGCCAAGGCCGACCTCGCTGAGGTGCTCGACGCCGGCAACGTCGAAGCCAGTATGGCTGCGCCAGTGACGGCCATTATTGGTATGGACATGGCGTTCGCTGAACATCTGCCGACGCTATTTCCGCAGGCTGATGCGCGCAGCTGGTTTGCCGGCAATGAGGCGCTTACCCAGGCCACCGCATTCCGTAATTCGAGCCTGCAAGGCGCTTACATGATGATCGCCGCGCGCGCGCTCGGCTTGGACTGCGGGCCGATGTCGGGCTTTGACGCGGCGAAGATGGACGCGGCGTTCTTTTCGGGCACGGCCGTGCGCACCAACTTTATCTGTAACTTGGGCTACGGCGAGCCCTCGACGCTGCATCCACGCAATCCAAGGCTAAGCTTTGACGAGGCCTGTCGAATCGCCTGATGTATTTAAACCCCGTGGACACTTCTGATCGCCTGATCTTGGTCCCCGATGATCGCCCCACCCACCTTCACCCAGCGGAGTTTCCCCATGCGTAGCTTTGTCCTTTTAGTCGCCGGCTGTGGGCTGTTTGCAGGTGCTGCTAGCGCTGCCGATACGTATACGTTTGACGCGTCACACTCGCAGGTGCGCTTCACCTACAACCATCTCGGCTTTTCAAATATCACCGGCCTGATCGGCGAGATCGAGGGCGAGCTTGTATACGACGCCGCCACACCTGCCAACTCGACGGTCACCGCCACCATTCCGGTCGGCAAGATTCACACGGGCGTTGCGAAGATGGATGAGCATCTTTACGCCGATGATTTTTTCGACGTAGCCAAGTTTCCGCATGCAACTTTTGTCAGCACGAAGGTTGAATCTGCGGGCGAGGGCAAGCTAAAGGTCACCGGCGACCTGACCATTCACGGCGTATCCAAGCCGGTCACGCTGGATGTCAGTCTCAATGCGATCGGCGAACACCCGATGCGGAAAACCGCGGCCATCGGCTTCGACGCCACCACTACGCTCAGCCGCAGCGAGTTCGGCGTTGGCAAATACACGCCGGCAGTCGGTGACTCGGTAGCAGTGTCAATCACCGTTGAAGCGAACGCCAAGGCGAAGTAGCGCCCGCTCAACCTAGCAAGGCGATTAGGCGGCGGGTGTAAACTCGCCGCCCAGATCCACGTCGCAAGCCAATCCCATGAGCACTGCTGCTACCCCCAGTCGCCCGGTTGTTCCTATCGCTGTCAGCGCGGTTGACCTGCCGCTGTCCTGCCCGATGCCCGGCGCTGCGCTTTGGAACATGCACCCGAAGGTGTACCTACCAATTGAGGCAACTGGCGAGGCGAACTGCCCCTACTGCGGTGCGCATTACGTTTTGACGGCCTGAGTTGGGCCGACAGCCCGCCTTGGATGACGTGCCGCGCACGCTTACAGTCGTTCAACTGCTGCCCGCTCTGCACTCCGGCGGCGTCGAGCGAAGCACGCTAGAAATTGCCGACGCGTTGGTGAAAGCAGGACATCGCTCCGTGGTCATTTCAGCAGGAGGCCGGTTGCTCGATGCCCTGCTGGCGACAGGCAGTGAGCATGTTGAGCTCGACATCGGCGCAAAGTCGCTGCGTACGTTAGCCAAGCTTCCGGCGCTGCGAAAACATCTCAAACATCTACGGCCCGATATCGTGCATGCGCGCTCACGGTTGCCGGCGTGGATGGCGCGATTTGCGCTGCGCGGCCTAGCGCCGCGGCCGCACTTTATCACCACCGTTCATGGGCTTAATTCTGTCAGCCGATATAGCGCGGTGATGCTCAGCGGCGAGCGTGCGATTGCGGTGTCGAACACGGTCAGCACGTATTTGCGTCAGCGTTACCCACGCATCGCGCAGACACATGTGCGGGTGATTCCGCGCGGCGTTGACCCAGCGGCGTTCCCGTACGCTTGGGCCCCTGACGCGTCATGGGTTCAGGCATTTTCCGTCGAGTTTCCAATGTTGGCCGGTGGCGTCTTGCTGACCTTGCCTGGGCGCGGCACACGGTTGAAAGGGCACGCCGACGCCATCGATCTATTGGCGCGGCTGCGCGCTGCTGGCGTCGACGCTCGGCTGCTGCTGCTCGGTGTGGTTGAGGCCGGCCGCGAGGCCTATTTGTCCGAGTTGGCTGCTCAGGCCAGCGCGCTTGGAGTGAGTGCCGCCGTTGCCCTCAGCCCATCACGCGCGGATGTACGCGAAGTGATGGCTAGTTCGGCGCTGGTCCTGCAGCTGTCACGCAAACCTGAAGCATTTGGCCGCACGGTGGTCGAGGCGCTTAGTCTAGGTCGTCCGGTGCTCGGCTACGCTCACGGCGGCGTCGGCGAACTGCTGGCCGCGCATTTCCCGGCAGGCGCGGTCGAGTGCGGCAACGCGCCCGTCCTGCTAGCGGCCGCGCAGGCGCTCCTTACGGGCAACACGTTGGTGCCAGTGCAGGCGTTGCCACGCTTGGACGCCATGCAGGCGGCGACCTTGGCGCTGTATCGCGAGGTAGCCGGTGGCTGATCGAGCGCCAGCGCCGCTCACGGGCGTGCAGATTGCGTCGGTATGTCTGCTGCTTGCTTCACTCGCACTGCTGCCGTTTGGTCGCGCCGCCGAGCTGGCGATGCTTGTTTGCGCAATCGGTGGATGCGTCATGGCGGTGCGTCGTCGAATCGACTGGCGTAGCGCCTCGGTGCGGCTTGCGCTGCTGATGTTTGCCGCCTACTGGCTGCCCGAGCTCGTGTCGGCATTTGACGCCGTCGCCGGCAAGCGCGCGTGGAGTGAGGTAGCGCTCGATCTCCGCTATTTGCCGTTTCTGCTGTTTGCGTGCGTCGCTTTGCAAACCGCTGTCGCGCAGCGTACGGCGCTGTCCGGCTGCGGCTTGATACTTGCCGTATGGCTGATCGATGCGCTGCTGCAAGCGACCACTGGGCTCAGCATCGGAGGACCAGCGAGCGCGGATCGCTTGAGCGGCATCTTTGGTGCGGACGATCTCAAACTCGGCGGTGTAGTGGCCCTGCTGTCGCCCTTCCTGCTGCTGCCGCTCTTTTCACGCCACCGAGCCTTAGGCGCGCTGGCGTCGCTGGCGGTAGTGATTGTGGTGTTGCTGGCCGGGTCGCGCGCGGCGTGGGTTAGCTTAGCGCTGGTGCTGACGGTGATTGTGTGGCGAAGTTTTGAAGGCGGAAGCAAGGCGTTGGCCGCGCTGCTGCTGAGCGCCCTGGCGGGCGTCGCACTGGTCGTCGCTGGTTACTTCGCATCCGACACCTTCCACGAACGGATCGAGCGCACGTCGGCGGCATTGCAGGGCGGCGATGGCGTCAATTACGCGCTCTCAGGCCGTGTGCCGATTTGGACGACCGCGCTGCGGATGTTTCGCGAGCATCCAATCAACGGCGTCGGCGTGCGCGGGTTTCGCGATTCATACCGAGCCTATGCCGAGGCGGATGACCCGTGGAATGGTTTCGATGGCGATGCCGGCGCGTTCCACGCCCATCAGATCGTGCTTGAAGTCGCGTCGGAAACCGGCGCGTTCGGTCTGCTTTGCTGGGTCTGGGCAACGCTGATCGGGCTGCGCGTTTGGCGCGAAGCAGAGTTGACGGCGCGCGCTGTCGCAGCGCCCGTCAGTTTGGCCCTGCTAGCCATGTTGTTTCCGCTCAACACGCACTACGCTTTCTACTCCAGCGTGTGGGGAGGCCTGCTGTTCTTCCTGCTCGCGCTTTGGTTGCCGATGATCGGCAGCCAGCTTTCTATACCCACGCGCAGCATGGCGCCGATCAATACAGCGGAGGCTCGCCGGGCGGACGCCGCTTAAACCGGCGGTGTATCCACAGGTACTGCGTCGGCGCTTCGCGCACCATTGACTCTATTTCCGCGTTCACTCGCGCTGTGTCGATTTGCGAATCGCTGCTCGGGAAGTCTGCCAGCGGCTGGCCGACGCGCATGATGTAGCGCGCTCCTTCGCGACGATGGAAAAATGGCACCACCGCCGCGCCAGAAAGCCGCGCCAGCTGATGCGTAGCGGTGATGCTGGCCGCCGGAATGCCGAAGAACGGTGCGAACACCGTGTCCTTGCCGCGCATATCTTGATCCGGCGCATACCAGAGGATGCCGGCTTGTTTCAGATGCCGAATCGCAGCGCGCAGCTCGTCCTGCTGAAACATCGCGCAGGCATAGCGCAGACGGCCGCGTTTGACCGCCCATTCGAACGCGGGATCGTCGTGCTCGCGGTACATGCCGGCAAGCGGCGCGTGGGCGCATAGCAAACGGCCGCAAAGTTCCAAGGTCAAGAAGTGGCCGGATACCAGAATGACGCCACGGCCCTGCTCGCGCAGCCCAGTTAGCGTCTCCACGCCCTCAATGTCGGCGGCGGCCTGCATGGGAGCGACGCTGCCCCACCACGCGCGCAAAAACTCGAACACGCCAATGCCGAGATCACTAAAGCTGGCGCGCAGTAGCTCATCGCGGTATTGGTCATCGTGGGAGGGAAAACACAGCGTCAGATTGCGCTCTGCCGCACGCCGCCGGCTGCGCAGCAGATGCCGCAGAGAAAACCCAAGGGCGCGGCCCATAGCGCGCTGTAGCGCCCACGGCAAGCGCGCAAGCACGCAAAGCAGGCCAATCGCTAGCCACGTTGGCCAGTGGCGCGGACCTAGCGGCGGCTTGCCGGCAGTGGTCGAGCTGGCACTAGTCGGAGCGGGCATCAAAACCGTTTTGGCGTGGTGCGGCGTGCAACAGACGCTATGCGCCCGGTAACCGCGGCACGCCCATGCTGCTGCGCTCTTCGGCTACGGTCATAATCGCCGTGCCGCGCACGATGCGTCGCACGCTTTCGCAGGGCTCACCGCGCGCTGCGCGTACGGCGTTAGCGAAGGCCTGTCGCGCGCGCGCGTCGTCGTCCTGCACGACATATAGCTCGCCCAAGGCCTCCCACACATCGGCATCGATCGCGCCACCGAGCGCTTTGAGCAGATAGTCCTCCGACTTCCCCCAGAGCTCTTCAGCGCAGCAAAGCTTGCCCAAGGTCAGACGAAGCGCGGCGCTATCGGGATGGCTCTCAAGCCAACGTTCTGCGGTGCGAATTGCCAAGCGACGGTCCGCATGCGGCAGCAGGCCGTAGCGTCGCGCCAGAGATTCGGACCAATCTTTCTTCAGCGCGCGCTCAATGGCATCGCCGCTTTCGACCGCGTCGCCGAAGGTAGATGCGCGCTGCGCAAATGCGTCGACTAGCGCGGGGTGAACACGCTGCGCGCGGCTGAGGGTTTTCCAGCGTTCGAAAAGCGCCGGTAAATCGTGGGACTGCGACAACGCCGCTGCAACGACAGCGGTTTCCAACGACTCCAGCGTATCGCCTTCACGTATTTTGCTGCGGCGAAGGCTAGGCAGTAGCTCCAACGCGTCATGCGCGCGGCCTGCACCGACCAGCGCCTGCAGGCGGAGCTCAATGCCACGCGGGCTCAGTGAGTCAGCTACCGACGGTGGCTCAAGCATTTCGGCGGCATTGGCATACTGTTTGCGCTCGATCAGGTGCTCAACCGCTATGAGACGCGCCTGCGCTTCGCCGCCGGCCATGCCTGCGTCAGCGAGCAGGGCGCTGGCGCGCTCGGTTTGGCCGCGCGCGTGGGCGGCTCGGTGCGCCGCCAGCAGGGCGGGCAAGCGCAGTGAATAGTCGCGTGATGCTTTGCCCAGCAGCTTGTCGGCGCGCGCCCAGCGCCCATCCTCAAGCGCTAAAAGCCCGTCTGCCAACCGTTCGCGCGCAATGCGCCGGCGACGCCTGCGCCAGCTAAGGAATGGTGCGCTCAATAGCCAAATCACGATCCGCAACAGCGCCCAAATCAGCGCGACAGCGACGATCGCCACGACCAGCGTGGACTCGACGCTCCAACCGCGGAACGTGATCAGCACGTAGCCGGGGTCACTGGCCATGATGTGCCACAGAAACGCGCCGGCCGCCGCCAGGCCGAGCAGAATCAGGGCTTGACGAAAAAGGCTCATTCGACGGCTTCTACGGCTTCTACTGCCTCTACTGCTTCGACATCGGGGGGCGAGGCAGCTGGGTCGGCTGCGGAGCGCTCAGCCGCCGGCATTGGTTCGACTGCGCCCGGCGTGACGTCGGGCGAGCGAGTTCGGCGTGCAGCACGCAGCTTGCGAAGCTCATTTAAGGTGTTGCCAATGGGCGGCGGCGGTGGCGGTGGCGAACTGACTAGCGATTCCAGCGCTCGCGCGTGCGAGGCGACGCGCGAATCGTTCTGATCAAACAATTGGGCGAAGTCGTCCTTGATGATCTCGCGATAATCGCTCCACGCCCACTGACCGCCTCGCTCAAGCGCCGATAGCGATATTTCAAGCCGCAGCGCGAGCGCCTGAATTTTGGCGCTGCGCACCAGCGGATCGAGCGGCACGCCAGCGTCGTCCAGCCGCCGAACGGTGATCAGCGAGCCGAGCATAGTCATCAGGCGCGACTCACCGGCATTGCTGCGCGCCTCGCTTTCGGCAGGCGCAGGAAGGGTTGGCAAGTCGGCGATCAGAGCGCGCATTTTTTCGCGAATAAGTGGAGTCATATCCGCAGGAATCATCGCCTGCATGCCGACAATTTCCTCAGCCAGCGCTTGCCGCAGCGGCGCATACACAGGGTCTGTCAATCCGGCAAGCGCGGCATCGGCCAGCTGAAAAGCGCGTACGGCTGCCCGCGGATCTTGGAACAGGCTGAGTCGCTCTTCTCCAGTAAGCAGAAGGAACTCAGTCTCATCGAGCAGCATGGCCTGCGCGCCTTCCTGGCGCGACTCAGCAAGCCTGTTGAGCGCGTCTTCCATCAGTCCGGCGCGTTCACCGATGCCGAGGACTTCCTCGCGCAGCACGCGCTGCCCGGTGGCGGTGTCAGTCAGCCGCGACTCAATCGAGCGCTGACGATCACGCAGGGCGTCTAGCGCGCGATCAACGTCCAGCTGGCGGCCGCGCAGCTCATCGGCCACTTGTTGCCATTCGCTAGTGCTGCGCTCGGCGAGCGCTAGACGTTTCTGCGCGTCCCAAAACCACAGGCCAGCCGCGCCCAGAGCAACGAGCAGCAGCACCCACGGCCACACTGCGCGGCGCGACGGCGAGCGCGAGGTGTCTTGTGGGTCAGTGGCTACATTAGTGGCTACAGGGTTGGCTGCAGGCGCGAGGTCAGACGGAGAGTCGGTCACGACGATTCGACACAGTTTTGAACAAGGAAGGCACCGATGCTACCGGAAGCCCCTGTCTTTGGCATAAACACCCAGCGCCTCAAGCTGGCGTTTTGGCCGCGTCGATCCGCACTCGATCACGTGAACAAAGCCTAGCTTCTCTGCTTCCGCCAGCAGGCGCTGGCTTGCACACACGGCGACGGATCGCAGCCAGACGGCGCGCTCGTTGTCAGTTAGCTGCTGATGCACGCTGTGCAGCGCCTCGCCGCTGCTGATGAGCACAGCAGCAGGGCTCTGCAGTGCAAGCAAGCCAGCTCTAGAACGCTGCGAAAGCGCCGCAGCGCTGCGTTCGTAAACGTCGGCAACGGTTACTGACGCACCGCGTGCTGCGAGCACCCGCGCAATCTCACCGCGCCCACCCGGCGCTGTCACAACGCCTACGTGTGACGGCGGCGGCGTGAGCGCATCCAGCGCCAGCACGCCCTCACTGCGCATCTCGATGCGCGGTGCCTGCACCTCAGGTACGCCTGCGCGCCGCAATGCCGCTGCTGTACCACTACCCACCGCAATGGCAATAGCCGCAGCGTCGCGCAACGGTAGCAGCTGGTTAGCGAACCGAACCGCTGCCGG
>JBBSIY010000007.1:0-28589 GCA_038257785.1 Lysobacterales bacterium | reverse complement strand
CTTGGCGCGATACAGCGCGCGGTCAGCGGCCTCAATCCACTCGCGCAGATCAAGTTCGCCATCGGGTGCCGAGGCAAGGCCGATACTGACTGAGCATGACAGGCCGGGATAGCGCGGAAAGTCCAGCTTCGCAACGGCCGCGCGGAGCCGCTCCGCGGCCTCCGCAGATGTTTCGATATCGGCTGGAATCGCTGCGACGAATTCGTCGCCACCGAATCGTCCAGCATGCGCATCAGCCGGCAAGCAGCGCCGCATGACCTCGGCAATGCTGCGCAACACATCATCACCCACTGCGTGTCCGTAGCGGTCGTTGACGTCCTTGAAGCGGTCAACGTCGAGCACTAGCGCCGTCGCGACAGCACCGCCCTCTCGATGGCGCTTTAGCAAGGCCTCGGCCTGCGCTTCCCAATGGCGGCGGCTGTCGAGACCTGTCAGCCCATCAACGCGCGCCAGCTCGTCCAACGTCAGGTTTTGGCTCTGCACCTTGCGCACCAGCCGATAGCTGCTGTGGCTCACCGCCAAGGTATGGATGATCATGATCGGCAAGCAGGCGGCAATCACCCACATGCTGGTTTCCGGCCGCACTGCGAAGCCAGTCATCACTGCGCCAGCAATGATGGCGATGAGCATTCCCGGCAGGGAACGCTGCCACAACCCTCGCACGCCGGTATTGACCTTGTCCGCCGTGACCACGGTGAGCAGCACCGCCGATGGCAACAGATTGAAGTGCATCAACGGCACCCAGCTACCGGCCATCGCCGAGTCGATGACGAAATTGCGCAGCTCGGCGCGCAGCGGATCGCGACTGCGAATCGCAACTTGATAGGCCACATGCGGCCAGATCAATCCGCCGAAGGCAATCCAGCACCAAGCGAGCCAACTTCCACCGTTTTCGTGCAGGACGACCGCCAACGGTAGAAATGCCAGCCCCATGCCAAGCGAGCGCAGTCGATAGGTGCGGTAAGGCAGCGAACGTAGACTGCCGGGACGCAGCGCATCTCGACGCGCCGCCTCCGCGCTGCCCTGGGCCGCCTCTGTCACACACATCTCCCTTCGAAGAAGCTGCGCCCAAGCATAGCGCGCGCGCCGCGTAAGGCGCACACGATGCAACAAAACTTTGCGAGCTAGATTTCGCTTAGTAAGACGCAACAAACAAACGGTGGTGACGTCGCTGCTGCACAAATGGAACGCACAATAGGCGATCTATCCGGCATACGGAAAATACCAGGATGAAATCAGACGAGCGGGCGCTACCCCACGTCGTAATCATTGGCGGCGGCTTTGGCGGCCTTTGGACGACGCGTGGACTAGCGCGAACCGACCTGCGCATCACCCTGGTTGATCGCAGCAACCACCATCTGTTTCAACCTCTGCTGTATCAGGTCGCCACCGCCGGCCTGTCGGCACCGGATATCGCCGCGCCGCTGCGCCACATTTTGCGGCGGCAGCGCAATGTCGAGGTGCGCTATGGCGAGGTCACTGCCATCGATGTCAGCCAGCGTCGCGTGGCTCTCGCCGACGGCGCGGCGCTGAGCTATGACATGCTGGTTGTCGCCAGCGGCGCGACGCATGCGTACTTTGGCAACGACCACTGGGCCGCCCACGCGCCCGGACTGAAAACGCTGGACGATGCGCTGCTGATTCGACGTCGGCTGCTGACCGCGTTCGAACGCGCAGAGGCCGCTGATGATCCAGCCGATCGCGACGCGTGGCTGCATTTCGCCATCATCGGCGGCGGTCCAACCGGCGTTGAGCTGGCCGGCACGCTCGCCGAAATCGCACGCGAGACGCTGCGCAGCGAGTTCCGCCGAATTGATCCCACGCTGGCCCGCGTCAGACTGATTGAGGCGTCGCCGCGCATCCTCGGCAGCTTTCCCGAGTCGCTATCGGCGAGCGCCACTAAGCAGCTACAGCGCCTCGGCGTCGAGGTGGTGACGGGTTCGCCGGTCGCCGACATCACCGAGGACGGCTATCGATGCGGCGACCGATTCGAGGCCGCGCGCACCGTGCTGTGGGCAGCTGGCGTGGCCGCGTCACCGCTGGGTCAATTTCTGCCGGGGGAGCGTGATCGGGTTGGTCGAATTCTGATCGACGGGACGCTTTTTCTGCGCGACCATCCGGAGGTATTCGTCATCGGTGATTTGGCCAATGTGCAGCAGAACGGACGCCCGGTTCCCGGCGTGGCACCCGCCGCCAAGCAAATGGGCAACCACGTTGCGGCGAGCATTGCCGCGCGCCTCAAGGGCACCACCACCAAGCCATTCCGCTACCGCGACTTCGGCAACCTCGCCACCATCGGCCGCAAGGCCGCCGTGGTCGACGTGCACGGCTTTCATATGCGCGGGCTGATTGCCTGGTCGTTCTGGCTATTTGCGCACGTCTTTTTTCTGATCGGCTTTCGCAATCGCCTGGCCGTGCTGCTCAACTGGAGCTGGGCCTACTGGACCTACCAGCGCGGCGCGCGCATCGTGCTGGCCGGCAGCGATCATTCGCAATCGAAGCGCGAGGCAGTCACGCCGGCACCTAGCGACTTGGCGGCCAACGCCGGTTCTGCTGCTCAGAAGAGTTAATTGATAAACCGCACGAGGCTGTTCGCAGCCTCGACAGCAATCAACAACCGAGCGCCCGTCGGCGAAACCGGCTGGCGGCGACGTGATAAGACGCACCGCGGCTTTCGCAATGATCTATTTGCGCCTTGAACTATTTGCGATTGATCTGGATGTTCTCTTTTGTGCCGCTATTGGCGACAGCAAACATCACGCCGATGCCAAGCGCGATCACCAACCCGATGACCGTCCACGCGGTGCCAATCTGCGCCAGCCAACCCAGCTTCCATAGCGCCGCCAGAGTGCCGCCGACCAGCAACAGAAAGCCGCAAAAATACATGCCTACCCATTTCATTATTGCTCTCCTGGCAGCACAAGCCCGCGCAACCGAGCTGAATCGGGTGTCGCGCCAGCCTGCTTCGATGGCGGGTGAATGGAGACCACAACACGGGCGTTGCGGCCAAGTCAGATGATCGCTTGCACAATGCGTGCCCGCTGCCGACTAGCTCGCCATTTGACGCACGCAATAATCGCTTGCTCGTGGAGGGCAGGGCCGCGCCACCTATTGCAAATCAGCGACTTCGCGCGTGAACAATGCGACGAACTGCCGGCTCTTGCGCTACCTGTAACGGTCCCGCACGCGCGTGGATCTCGCCGCGCATACGCATGGCTCGTGCAGGACGCAGCCCCAGCCATGCACTTTGACGACCTTCGCAGCCGAGCGAGCCATGACGCCCCGCGGCCTGATGCCGACCCGATACGCCAACCGACTCGTCAGTAGTTGAAGCAGGTGTCAGTAGACGGTGAATTCGGCGCGACAGCCGTCGTCGACCCAGACCTGCCGCCTATCCACGCCCCAGCTGCGGCCATATACGCAGGCCGAGCGACTCAGCTGCCGACGCACCTCAACTCGGTCACGCGGCCTGAGCGAGACGTTGCAGCGCGTGTAGCGGTCGTTGGTCGATTCGCAGGTAAAGCTGCTGCTGTCGCCGTATCCGTAGTTGTTGCCGTTGTCGTAACGATCGTCATAGCGCCTGTCGCGATCACGGTCGTCAGAGTTTTTGTCAGCGATGATCGCTGCGGCGATTACGCCGAGCACCAAACCGGCAGCCACTTTGTCGCCATTTGAGCTTCTCGACGACGAAGACGAAGACGAACCGATTCGGAATTCGGCGCGGCAGCCGCGGGTCACCCAAATGCGGTTGCGATCGTAGCCCCAGGTATCGCCTTCCCAGCAGCCGTCGCGGCTCAGCTGTCGGCTCAAACGCACGCCGCCGTAGGTGTTTACGCCGCAGGATTGATATTGGCTATTGCTCGACTCGCAGCGAATCGTCTGGTCGGCGTTCGCCTTACCGGGCGTGATCAAAGCAGCCGCGCCCGCTAGCGCTAACAGTGAAAGGAAACGAATCATGATCAGCCCTCCTTCTTGGTGCTGTCGCGGCGCGCGCGGCCGGCAGAAATCTCTTGCGGCGCAAGGCACCCGTTGGCATCGCTATCGATCGCATTGAAGCGCTCGCGGTAGGCGTCTTGCCACGCCTCTACGCTGATCGGGCGCATCGCCTGAGCATCGTCCGGAGCCGGGGGCGCCTCACTTGCGTCGAGCTCGCCGTCACTATTGGCGTCTAAGGAATGGAAGCGGCGACTCGCGTAGTTGCGGCCCTCTTCCTCCTCGATGCAGCCGTTCTGGTTGCGATCAAGATTGCTCATGACGTCGTCTACCGGCAGCGCCCTAAGCGACGGCGGGTCGTCCGCCGCGTGCGCAAGAGCGGACGCCATCAAAAGCACAATGCTGCCCACAATCTGAGTTCTCATAGGTGTTCCCCATGGCCGACACCCTGACATCAGGCCGGGGTTCGGATACGACCGGTTCGATCCTAGCACGGCCGCATGAGCGCCTTCGTGGCGTTTAAAACCCCTGTAATCCACAGATCAATCTGATCAACGCTAGGCTTTGAGCCGCCGTGCAAACAGCGCCAGCATGCGTGACCACGCCTCGGATGCTGCGGCTTCGTCGTAGCGCGGCGTGGTGTCGTTATTGAAGCCGTGCACGGTGCCCGCCGGCTGAAACATCGCATGCGTAACGCCGGCCGCCTGTAGCGCCTTCTCGTAGTCTGGCCAGGTCGCGTTGACGCGCTCATCGTCGGCCGCCAGCACCACCAGTATTTCGGCGCGGATATTCGGCACCGCTGCGAGATCAGGCGCGCCTCCGTAGAACGGCACGGCGGCGTCAAGCGAGGGAAGCTGCGTCGCTAGATAGTTGCTCATGCTGCCGCCATAGCAGAAGCCTGTCGCGCCCATGCGTCCGTTGCCACCTGGCATGTCGGAGAGAAGATTGGCCGCGGCTATAAAGTCCTGCCGCGTCTTGCTCTGATCGAGCTGACCGAACAGCCCGCGTGCGGTGTCTTCATCACCCGGATAGCCGCCTAGCGGAAACAGCGCGTCCGGCGCAAAGGCGATGTAGCCCTCCAACGCAATGCGTCGCGCGACGTCTTCGATATGCGGATTTAGACCGCGATTCTCATGGATCACCAGCACCTTCGGCAGCGGACCCGTCGCATCGATCGGCCGCACCAAATAGCCACGCGCCGTGCCGTAGCCCTGCGGCGAAGCGAACTCGCGATAGATTGCCTTGAGTCGCGGATCGTCCGACTTAATCTGCTGCGCCTGTGCGAACTGCGGACTCAGCGCCGCGAGCAGTCCGGCTGCTGCTGATGCACCAATAGCAAGACGCCCAGCGCCGGTGATGAATCCACGCCGATCAATCGCACCATGCACGTACTGATCAAACAGCGACAGCACCTTAGGATCAAAATCGCGCGCGGTTTTGCGGGAATCGTTCGACATGATGCAATCGCCTGTTCTGCTCGAATGACGCTCGGATGATAGGCCCTGCAGCGTCAATGGCTAGTCAGGGTCGAATGCAACCGCTGTGGATGGCTATAGATCACGTGTCGCCCGGGTCGCGCGAATCCCACTAGGGTCAGGCCGCAGTCCCGTGCGAGATCCACAGCGAGCACAGTGGGTGCCGACAAAGCGACCAGTATCGGAACGCCGGCGGTGGCGGCTTTGGTCACCATTTCATAGCTGGCGCGACTGGTGACCAGAACGAAGCCAGCGTTGAGGTCGAACGCTGCACGCAGCATTGCGCCGATCAACTTGTCGAGCGCGTTGTGGCGACCGACATCTTCACGCACAAGCAGCAACGCGCCACTTGCATCGCACCACGCCGCAGCGTGGATCGCGCCGGTAGCGGCGTTCAAGGGTTGCCGCTGCTGCAGTGCTGCCAGCGCCAGCTCCAGCGCGACTGTGCCAAGCGCGATGCCCTGCCCCACCTTGGCAGGATGACGTACAACATCCTCAAGGAGACGATTGCCGCAGATGCCGCAGCCGCTGCGACCAGGCAGCGCGCGAGGCGAGTCGACGGACGTATCCACTGTCGCCGGATGGCGCGTTTGGATGTCGAGCAGGATGCCTTCCACGAGCTCACGTGTCTCGATAGCGACGATGTCACCGGCCGCAATGCCGCGCTCAGTCAACGAGAAGCCAATTGCGAAATCTTCGAGATCGCCGGGTGATGCCATCATCACCGCGAAGGGCGCGCCGTCGTAGTGCACGGCGACGGGCACTTCCTCGGCCATGCAGTCAGTTAGCATCTGGGCAACCCCCGCTTGCACCTCGAGCACGTCACGGTCGGCCAGTCCGGGACTGCCGGCCATCGCTCAGCGGCCGCCCTTCGAGGGCGATGCCTGCGCGCTGATGCGCACCGGGATGGACTTGTAGGCCGGCGTGCCTGACTTGGTGTCGTGACTGTCCAGCGGCACTAGGCAATTGCCTTCCGGGAAGTACATCGCCGCCGAACCTTGCGGCAGGTCGTATTCGATGGCGATAAATCCCGCGATGCGCCGTGTCGTTGCGGCCTGCTGGCTGGCGACGCAAGATTCGATATCGATGCGATCACCGTGTTTGAGCTTGCGTGACTTGAGATCGCCCGCATTCATAAAGACGACATCGCGGCGACCGTTGACGCCGCGGTAGCGATCACTAAAGCCGTAGATGCTGGTGTTGTACTGGTCGTGTGAACGGATCGTAGTCAGCGTCAGCACGCCGGGCGCGTCGTTGCGCAAGTCTTCGTTGAGTCCGGGCGAGACAATGAACTTTGCTTTCTTGCCGGGCCCGCCCCAGTCGCGCTCGGACGCACCGACATACAGACGAAAACCGCCCGGCTCGCGCACCCGCCGATTGAAGTCTTTGAAGATCGGAAACACCGCCTCGATGCCGTCGCGAATTTTGTCGTAATCGGCAAGTAAGCCGTCCCAATCCACTTTCGATTTTGGCAACAGCGCCTTGGCCATGCCCGCCACAATCGCGGGCTCGGACAGCAGGTGCTCGGACGCTGGAGCTAACCCGCCCTGCGAGGCGTGCACCATCGACATTGAATCTTCCACCGTCACCGATTGCAGGCCACTGGCCTGCTGATCGCGTTCGGTGCGGCCGAGA
This sequence comes from Lysobacterales bacterium, assembly GCA_038257785.1. Lineage (GTDB taxonomy): Bacteria > Pseudomonadota > Gammaproteobacteria > Xanthomonadales > Xanthomonadaceae > JANNWF01. The sequence goes on along the minus strand of JBBSIY010000007.1, from coordinate 21,546 downwards.
CACGGCAGCAGGAATGCCTGCTTGGCGGTGAGCAGATGCGAGCGGTTGAGCTTGGTGGCTATATGTACGACTAGATCGAGCTGACGCATCGCCGGGAACGTCGTTTCCGGATCGGAAATCGCCACCGCCAGATTGCCGCCCATGCAGATCAGCGCCTTCGAGCGACCATCGCGAATCGCCTGCACTGCGGCCACCGAATCGTGCCCGTGCGTCAGCGGAAAATCGAAACCGTAGGCGCGCTTGATGCCGTCGCGCAGCGCCTTGGTCGGCTTCTCGGTGATGCCGACGGTGCGGTCGCCCTGTACGTTTGAATGGCCACGAATCGGCGCGATGCCGGCGCCGGGTTTGCCGATATTGCCGCGCAGCAGCATCAGGTTGGCCATCTGCTGCACGTTGCGCGTGCCGAAGCGATGCTGCGTCATACCCATGCCGTAGCAAAGAATCACCCGCTCCGCTTTGGCATACACCTTCGCCGCCGCTTCGATGTCATCGCGCGACAGACCGGACATCGCCACCAAGTCATCCCACCCGGTCGCCGCTAGATCTGCACGCAGGGCTTTGATTCCGGTGGTGTGTTGTTTGATAAAAGCGTGATCGAGCACGCCTTGCCCACCGGCAGCGCGGTCGGCGTCATCGGCTTCGACCAGCCACTTCATCATGCCTTTGAGCAGGGCGACGTCGCCGCCGATGCGCACCTGATAGTAGGTCCGCGCAATCGGCGTCGAGTTGCCCGTCAGCATATCGGCCGGACTCTGCGGCGAGGTAAATCGTTCCAGCCCGCGCTCGCGCAGCGGGTTGACCGCGATGATCGGCACGCCGCGCTTGGAACATTCGCGCAACGTGGAGAGCATGCGCGGATGGTTGGTGCCCGGGTTGTGACCGAAGCTGAAAAGCGCGTCGCAGTGATCGAAATCCTCCAGCGTCACCGTGCCTTTGCCAACGCCGATCGATTCCGGCAAAGCCACGCTAGTCGCCTCGTGGCACATGTTGGAGCAGTCCGGAAAATTGTTGGTGCCGAACTCACGCACCATCAGCTGATACAGAAACGCCGCCTCGTTCGAGGTGCGGCCCGAGGTGTAGAACTCGGCCATGTCAGGATCGGGCAGCGCCTGCAGCGCAGCGCCGACTCGCGCGAAGGCGTCGTCCCAAGAAATCGGCAGGTAGCGATCACTCGCTGCGTCGTACGCCATCGGCTCAGTGAGCCGACCGGCGTCTTCCAGCGCGTGGTCGGTCCAGCCCCATAAATCAGTCACGCTGTTCGCAGCGAACAGTGCGGGCGTCGCGCGCTTGCCAGTTGCTTCCCACGCGACCGCCTTTGCACCGTTCTCGCAGAACTCGAACGATGAGGTGTGTTTCGGATCCGGCCACGCGCAGCCCGGACAGTCGAAGCCGGTCGGCTGATTGACCTTGCGCAATGCCGCCGACTCACGACCCACCGCCATCTGCGACTTAAGCGCACGCGCCACCGAACCCAGCGCATCCCAGCCGCCGGCTGCGCCGTCGTATTGATCCACCCCGGGGACTTTGCGTTTGCTCATTGACCGCTGCTCTGCAGGAGGATGGGTACTGAAAAACCCATTGATGAGACCGTTGATGAGACCCTTGCTTCAGCTAAACAAGAATAGACCTTGTGCGACGGTGCCGGCTCGACGCCATTGAGCGAGCATCCAAGAGGCCGAGGTGACCATGCTGGCTGATTTTCATCGACGCGCCAGATCAACGGTCGGGCTCGCTTCGAGACGCATTCCCGCGGCGATCCAACCACGCCATCACCTTACGGGCAGTGAGTCCGTGCAGCAGGATCGAAATGACCACGACGAGGCAAACGACCGCCCACAGCTCGTCCTCATTGGCAAAATCGGCATGATTGAGGGCGAAGGCCAAGTAGTACAGCGAGCCAACGCCGCGCACACCGAACACGGCGATCGCCCAGCGTTCGCCGCGTGACAGGGGTGTGCCAAGCAGCCCTAACCAACCAGCCAATGGCCGCACCACCAGCACAAACGTCAACGCAAACAGCACTTCGCGTACGTTCAACGTATCCAGAATGCCCCCCGCTAGCGCGCCACCTAGAAGCAGCAGCATCAGCGCCATCAACAGCTTCTCGCACTGCTGCGCGAAGGTATCGAGGGTGGCGTGGTACTTGTGTTCGCGCTCCTGCTGACGCACCACCAGTGCGGCCACGAAGACCGCCAAAAAACCGTAGGCGTGACACAGCTCGGCAACCCCGTACACCAGCAAGGTGATGGCGAGCGCGGTCAGCCCGTCACTGCTCGTCGATAGCGTCGGATTGCGTTCGCTGCGAAAAATCAGATGCATCAGCACGTAGCCCATCACGCCGCCGATCAATACGCCGCCCAACACGCGCCAAACCACGTCCAGCGCAAGCCAGCGCGTCCAGTCCATCGACTCACCCGGCACCGTCAACGCCAGCGCGACGGCCAGCCACACGAAGGGAAACGCTAGGCCGTCGTTGAGGCCCGCTTCCGATGTCAAGGCGAACCGAACCGGGTCCTCACCACCTTCGCCCGGCGCATTGACCTGCACGTCAGACGCAAGCACCGGATCAGTAGGTGCCAGCACTGCACCCAACAGCACCGCTGTGGCGATGCTATAGCCAAGCCACGCGTGGCCCAGCCACAGGCCAGCCAAAATGGTCAGCGGCATGGTGATTCCCAGCAGCCGCCATGTCAGCGACCAGCGCCGCCAACCGAAGCGCGTGTCGATGCGCAAGCCCACGCTTACCAGCGCTACCAGCACCGCCAGTTCGGTCAGCCGTTCGGCGACCAGCGGGAATCGCTCAGGGTCAGCGGGCGGCAATGGCAGCGGCAGCGCAAACACCACTGCACCCAGCCCAACGTAGAGGATCGGAAACGTCAGCGGATGCCGCTTCACCAAATGCGGCAGCCACGCCGCTCCCAGCAGCGCCAAGCCAACCAACATCAGCGCGAGCTTGTAGGTTTCCATCGAAATTCAGTTTCCCGACGCGGGGTCAGCGAAAGCCCTGACCGGGCGTCGGCAAGTTTCCCTGAATACGTGAGCATTTCCCACGTCCAAACACGTCAACGACTGTCGTTGGCCTTACTTGCAGTCCGCACTACATCGCTCAGCGCCGCAATGCTCGCCTAAAATGCGCGCTAAAGCAGCGACCGACGGGGCATTCGGCCGCTGCTCGATGGCGTCCTGAACGCGACCGACGGCCGCCTGCCTCCACATGCGCTGATGGGCAACCGCCTCCGCCCACTCGCCACTCGCCCAAACGATGGGTCCAACTCAGGGATGCGCAGCGCGCACTGCGCCTGCCAAATCGCCAAGCAGGGTCAGCTCGCTAGCCGTTGGCTCGCGTCCCGGTGCCAGCGCGTACGTCAGCAGCTTATCGCTCAGCTTCACTTCGAGTAGCGCGCGCGGGCGACCGCCCTTGCAGTTTTTTCCAATCGCTACGTCGGGGCCGGCATCGGCAAGCGCGCTCCATTCGCAGCTGCCGTCACGCATTGCCGCCGCCACGCTTCCGCTCGGATTACTGACGATGGTCAAAATCATCACCATGCCGGCACCGTCTTGCGCCATGCAGCTATTCTGGCCAAACACCTGCTGTGAAAACGTGGGGCCGGGCAGCAGCCGGCGCAAAATTGCCTCGTCGAAGTACGGGCACCCTGTCGCCGCAGCGGCCTGTTTGTCGTCGGCCACTGCCAGCGCTGCGCGCATGAATCCTTCCGCGCCCTGCGCGTAGTTTTCTGGCGTTGCGCCCACCGACAGCACCATCTGCCCGGTGATGGCCACCTGTTTGTAGTGGCCCATATAGCTGATCGATCGGCCGCTTTTTGGCATCCAGCGAAAGCCGTGCACGCCGAGCCCTGGCATCGGCTCAACCGTATTGCCCGCCGCCATTGAGCCCTGCAACTTCTTGACGAATTCGGCGGCCTCAGTGGCATTCGCTTTGAACATCTGATTAGCGCCGATCACGGTCACGCCGGCATCGCCACGACCGGTCCCCGTAAATTTGCAGGAGCCGACCTTGCCGCCCACCATCACCGACCAAGGGGCTGCCTCAGGCAGCAAGCGATCCAGCTCCTGCGTGCTCATCCAGCCGCAGGTTTCCTGCGCCTGCAGCACGAGCGGTGACACGAGCGGTGACACGAGCAAGGCCAATAGCATGAGGGTGCGTTGCATGAGCGGTCTCCGAAGGGGTGGGTGGAAACGTTCGTCATCCTTTAAAACGCGAAAACAAATAGCAGCAGGCCATTGAATTGCCGCATGAGTACGTCACACGGCGGTCCAGCTACTTCCCACTGGCCATAGGGGCACCTGAGCTCGTGTTTGGCTTCAGTGAGCAGGGCCCCGGCTTGGAAACTTAGCGCGCTTGATTCCGTGCCAGCAGGGCCAGCATGTCGTGGCCGATCAGCCAATCCTCATCGGGATCTGCCCAGCGCTGAACGGCCAATTGATGTTCAGCAAGATCGCGCTCGATACGATCTAGGGTGCGACGCCAATCCGGATTGCCGGCGCGTTCGATGCCGCCGTACTCAAACATGTTCAGCACCAGCTCAACGATGACTGCCCGCGTATCGGCACCTGCTTCTTGGCTGTCGTAAGCCGCAAGGGCGATCTTCAGCAGCGCTGGATCCGCCATCGCCACCGGCCAGTCCTCAACGCCTACATCATCATCGGGTACAACCTCGAAACGGGCGTTGAGCTGGGCAACGGTTTTCTCGGTCCAGGCACAGGGCGGATTTAGCGGCGTCGTCATGAGTGCATAGTCTCTCGAGTGATCAAAACAGGATTTCAGAAGTAACTAAGCAGTTTCGCGCGGCAGCGGGCCACGCTGTGCGGTTGCTCGTGATCCGTTGTTTAATTGTTGCTGGACAATGGGCGTGCGGCGCGCCATATCGCGTGTCACGCCAGCACTCCTCATCGGTCACAACAGCCATGCGAACGTTCGTCCTAAGAGCCCGCGCCGCACCCACAGACAGCCAGCTGCTGCTGGCATCGGTCGGCAAAGAAGCACACACCGAGATCTTGGCGCATACGCTGATGAATGCCATCTTCGTGGCCCAGTCGCATCGCGCCGATGTGGTGGTCTATCTGGTGTTGGAAAGCACCAAAGATTTTTCGCGCACGATCCGCGTTGAGGCCAACGCCATGCATGAGCTGGGCGGCTTCAACGAATCAGCGCTGCTCGCCAAAGTCGCAAAAGCGTTGGACGAGTCGCGCGGCATGGCCAAAGAAGAAACGCGTCCGGTTGAGTCAGGCGTCCACGTGCGCACGGTCAGCTTTGAGCGACTCGTACACGAGCTGGCTGACGATCACCAGCTGTTCGTGATGGACCGCAAAGGCACGTCAATGCGAGAACAAGCGTTCGAGGGCAATCCCTGCTTCCTGCTGACCGACCATATTCCGATGCCGAAGAAGACGTTCCACAGTCTTGAGCGCCTTGGCGCACGCAAGATCTCGCTGGGTTCGAGGATGCTGTTTGCATCGCAGTGCGTGGTGGTGATTCATCATGAGTTGGATCAGCGATGACGCTGACATCAGACCGTACCCATCAGAAGGCCGCTCGCGATTTGGGTGACCTAGACGCGGCCATGGTGGCGCTCATTGCCGTGACGGCAGGACGCCACTTGCGCAAATGAACGGTTGGTTTCTCCTCTATGCGGCGGGCTGCATGCAGGCCGGCTTGCTGGCGTTGACGCTGTGGCAGCGTCGCGGCAATTCGCATGCAGCGCGCCTGCTAGCCGGCTGGATGGCCCTGCTGTTCGTCGACCTTGGGGTGCGCGCGTGGGCGCTGACCCAAGTGCCGCTCGTGGGCTTCAAGCCGACGCTCTTGGTTGGACTGTTTCCATTTCTGCACGGCAGCCTGTTTTATCTGTACGTGAGGACGGTGATCCACGACCGTCCGCTACGCGCGCGCGATGGAATTCATGTGCTTGGCTTTTTGTTTGCCTTGCTGCTCACCGCCGATCTGTTTCTTCTGCCAGCCGGCGAAGCCATGGCCGCGTTGCGAAGTTCTCACACGGCGGGTTTCGCCGGCCGCAGCGTTTACCTGAACATCGGCCTGTTCGCCTACAGCCTCAGCTACATCGCGGCCGCGCTGCTGGCGATACGACGGCATCGTCATCATCTGCGCTCAACGCGCTCGGATTCACACCCGGATGCGCTGCGCTGGCTGGTGGTGATGGCGGTTAGCCAGTGTGTGATCTGGGCGGTTGCGCTGGGCGCGTCGGCGCTGCCCGGACGCATGGTTGGATTCTCGCCTGATCTATGTCGCGGTGGCAGCGTGGGTGCTGCTGGTGGGCTACTACCGGTTGTTGAACGCCGGGGAGGCAAGCGACGCGCTGGCGTCTCGCACTGACACTACGCAGGCCGCTGCGATTGACGACGAAGATGCAGCCGTCGAACTCGACTCACCATCACTGCGCGCCAACGATGACAGCAGCACCGCTGTTGATGATCCGCGCGCCGACGCCGTTGCTGCACGTCTGACTCAGCTGATGCAGGGCGACGCGCTGTACCGCGAACCGACGCTCACCATTGCTCGCCTCGCGCGCCGTACTGGCTATCCGGAATACCTCGTATCAGCGGTGATTAACCGTCGCTTCGGCTGCCCGTTTTGGGACTACGTCAACGGCTATCGCGTGGCGGCGGCGCGCGGCTGTCTGCTCAATCCAAACGACGCGCGGACCGCACTCGAGATTGCCTACGCCTGCGGCTTCACCTCCAAATCAACCTTCAACGCGGCATTCAAGCGTCTGACGGCTGAGACACCCAGCGCCTGTCGAGCGCGCGCGTCGAGCGCAGCAGCGGACGCCAGCGCAGGTACGTTTCCATCGCCAGCAGATTAAGCGTCCAGCACAGCCACGCTGCGGTGAAGTAGACGGTATCGAAATCCACTCGCAATACCGCCAGCCCGAACACCAAATAGAGGCGCAAGGTCACCGCCGAAAACGTTAGCGCGACGCTGCGCAGTATCCAGCGCCGGTGCAGCTCAAAACGCCGCCGCACTGCAAAAGCCACGGCTAAGCCTGTGCTAATCAGCCAAACGGTTGCCAGCAGCGCAAACGCGAGCCCGGTCGGCCAGCCGCCGAGTGCATTGGGTGCCAGCCAAAGTCCGGCCAATCCGGCTTGCAGCACGGCCAGTACATACAGCCAGCCCAGCATGCGATGAAGGCGCGGCCAACGCAGCCGCACAGCGCTGAGCACCTGCACTGGAGCTAGCGCCAGAGCGAGGCCAGCACCGAAGAAGTGCAGCGGCACAGCGTTGCCGGCCAGCGCAAAAGCCAGATGAAACGCGTTGCGTGGATTGAATTCGCCGTAGAGATAGCGAAATGCGTGTATCGCGATGGCCGCACTCAGCAGCGCAAACAGCAGCCAAAACGCGCCGCGTCCCGTGCGTCCCATCCACTTACTGACTGCCATGAGCGTTCCCGTTATCGACACTGCGCCGTTGGCAGCGACGATGCCTTTGGGAACTCCGGGAAGCGACCTGATCGGCCGGATCGGACGCCGCTGGCGACCGCTTGCGGCTTAGCCGGTCGTCCAAAACGCACATCGCGTCCGCCCAGCTGGCGAACGTCAGTCAGCTAGGGAGCTTGTCGTTGCCGCACAGCGGCGCGGTTTTCGGGCGGCCGAGCCCCGGAATTCGCTGCGCTGCATCCGGGCGACGTTCTAAGCGTTCCGCCACGCCTGCATCGCCAAAGCAAACGAGTGGACGCGCGCGGCGTGGTCGAACACGTTGGCCGTCAGCATCACTTCGTCGGGGCGGTGTTGCTGCACGAATGCCTGCATTTTCGCTCGCACGGTCGCGACTGATCCCACGGCGGCGCACTGCAGTGCGGCATCAATGCCGGCACGCTCGACGGCACTGCAATAGGCGTTCATCGCTTCCGCCGACTCTAATGGCGGCGGCACCAATCCGGGCTGTCCACGACGCAGGTTGACGAATGCCTGCTGCTGCGTTGTGAAGAGACGCGCCGCCTCGTCGTCTGTGTCGGCAACCACCGCGTTCAGCGCCAGCATCACGTGCGGCTGCTGCAGATAACGCGAGGGTCGGAAGTTACGCCGATACACCGACAGCGCCTGTTCGAGCTGCGCAGGCGCAAAGTGCGAGGCGAACGCGTAGCGCAGACCAAGCGCGGCAGCGAGCTGCGCGCCGAACAAGCTGGAGCCGAGAATCCACGCCTCCACCTCAACACCTGCGCCCGGCACCGCCTGCACCCGCTGACCGTCTTTGACAGGATCGAAATAGCCGAGCAGTTCGACCACGTCAGCGGGGAATTCTTCCGCCCCTTGGTAATAGCGGCGCAGCGCCTGCGTCGCCGGCTGGTCGGTGCCGGGCGCACGACCCAATCCCAAATCAATTCGCCCCGGATACAGCGAACCCAAGGTGCCGAACTGTTCGGCCACCTGCAGCGGCGCGTGGTTAGGCAGCATCACGCCACCCGCGCCGACCCGAATCGTCGTCGTGCCGCCGGCCACATGACCGATCAGCACCGCCGTCGCCGCACTCGCAATGCCCGGCATGTTGTGGTGTTCCGCCAGCCAGAAACGCCGATAGCCGAATCGTTCAGTCTGCTGGGCTAGGTCCAGCGTGTTGGCAAACGTTTGCGCCGGCGTACTGCCGAGGGTGACGGGCGCGAGGTCGAGCACGGAGAGCGGGAGCATGGCGGCAACTTGAGTACGGACACCCCTTACATGGGGGTTTGATGCGCTGATGAAAGTGCGAGGCGAACAGTGTGCCCGGTGGGGAGAAGCGTCGGCACCCAATGCAGCCTAGGTCTGGGTGGCGATGAAGGGTGGTCGGACGCAGGCTGGGTGACGTTGCGCCGACGCATTGCGCACCTACGCGCAGGCGCTAGAAGCTGGCGTGCCACGCAAGCAATGCCGGCCCTGCACGCTTGAATACGTGCTCGGCGAAGAGCACCGCGTACTTGATCGCAGCGGCACCAGCGCTATCGCCGCCGCCGTCGCACTGCGCCGCTTGGGGCGCCCGATCGACACGCTGCGAGTGACCGACTGGCTAGGCCAGCCAGCTCGAGCGCCTGTTCAGCGCAGATGACCTGGCTCGCTTCCCCGCTTCCGACTACGTAATGGAACTGCGTTGGGTGCTGTTCGATACCGGTGACGACACGCACCGCGAGGCGATGCTGTCGCCGGCGGCGCTGCGCATCCGCCATGAAGTCGCGATGACCCTGCTGCTGCGCGGCGACCAGCTCGGATTCGAACGCTGGGGGCAGCCGATATCCACAGACCACCCAAGCCTGATCTATCCGCCGCGCCAGGTACATTACTGGCTATTGATCGACCAGCTGTAGTGGCTCGGTCATGCACAGATGCCGCCCAACGGCGACGGCTACACGCTGTCGCGAGCGGCCGGCGTGCCGGCGCCGCATGGCTGGGAATGGCGCTGTAACCCGGAGATAAGTAGGCGCGGCAATCCAAGCGCGCCATGGCAGACGAGTTGGTCTGCGTGCGGCCGTTTCTACCGCCTCAGACTATTCCACAGCGCCTCGAACTGCGCGCTGAAATAACCGACCTGCACGGGGTCGTCTGTCGAAACTAGGTTTTCTTCGTTATACAGGCTGGCGCTGCGGGTCCAGTTGAAGCTGCCGTTGAGCAGTCTCTGCTCGTCGAAAAGAGCGAATTTGTGATGCATGTGGGCATCGCTGTGATCCAAAACGACTTCGATTCCTGCGCTCGTCAACCGCGCGATATCGCTGCCCTGATCTGCGCGTTTGTCGTTGTCGCTGATCAGCCGAATGCGTACACCGCGCCGATGTGCGGCGAGGATTGCCTCGCTGATTCGGTCATCGGCAATGGTGAACACGCAGATATCCATGCTCTGACGGCAGCTGCGCAGATGTCCCAAGACAGCATCGAGGCAGTCCTGACCGGGACTAAACCAGACTTCGGTGCGCACCGAGACCTGCGGGTACGCCTGATCGATGGCGCGCACCACGGTGGCAAGCCAGTCGATAAGGGCTGGCATCGTGCCAACTGTCTCGCCTGCGTACACGCGCTGCTTAACTAGCTTAAAGGCGTGATTACGCAGCTGGCGCAGCTGGTCGACGCGCAGTGGCTGCTGCTGCAGCGTCGCTGTCAGCTCGCTCTTTTCTGCCGCCGAGAGCAGCGAATCGGCCACGCTCAATTCTAGCTGTGCAAGCAAATGCTGCATGCGGTTCTCCCAATGTCAGGCCGGCCCGCACTGATCTCTCGCCACGCGACCGGAGCTAGACCATCTTGAGCCATCCTCGGTCGCAACGTGCGGCTGGCGGGTGTTTGGAACTGCGCGCGCACTGCCGACGGAGGTAGTTAAGCCCTTACGATACACGCGGCTGTTCCCTGCGCCGCCCTGCATCCTCTAGGGCAACGGCCTAATTGCCTCAGGCTCTTTATTCGGCCTTCGCTGCGTTTTCTTTGAGTTCCATGATCTTGAGCACGCGAAATTTCTCAGCCTTCTTGAGTGCTTCACGCGCTTCTTTGATTACCTCGTGGGCCAGATTCTGGCTGGTGTGATGTCGCTTTGCCTCGATCGCAGCATCCAGCCGTTGCTGAGCCAGCTTGATCGCCTTGTCGACGCGATACAGAGGACCGTGCGGATCTGACGTGAGGGGCGGGTCGTAGGTTTTCGTCATGTAGCTTTTCGACATAGCGTCTATCCATCATCAGAACGGCACCAGCCGGGTCAAGTTGGTTACGCACGCTCGTAGTCATTGCCAAGAAAGGGGATCAAGGCAGCCAGCATGGCACTGTCGGCCATGAGCGTACATGCCCGGCTGCAGACGGGGGCTACACGTTGATAAGCTTTTGAAGCAGCCGCGCGGGATGGAGACATTTTGCGTTTGAGCGATGGTCAGCTTAGTGCTACGAGGCTGTCGACGTCCCAAAACGTCGACCCCGACCCTGAGGCTTCTTTCAGCAGCTCGCGTGACGCAAGCGCCTTAACGACCTCCGTTTCACTTTCACCAAGAAAGTGCTTTCTGGCCCGTCTTTGGGAGCAACCCACACTCACCCTTTTCGCTCAGTCCGACCAGCGGATGGCCCCTCTCCGCCGCCCCTCACGTGTTGATGATTACCCGTCAACAACGAGACTAGCCATGCGCTATCTAATGTTCATTGTTTTTGTTCTGAGCCCCTGCATGAGCACGGCGGCGACCTACTGCGTCAAAACAGGAGCCCAGCTGATCAGCGCGCTCAACGCGGCGGCAGCGAGCGCGGCGGATGATGAGATTCGCGTGGCCTCCGGTGCGTTCGAGAACCTGCCGGCGGTCAGTCTTGAAATACAAGGCGGGCTGACTCTCAGCGGCGGATGGAGCACCCTGACATTTGGCCTTAGCTGTACCAAGCAAGTCCTAGGCGCCAAGACCTGGATGTTCGGCAGCGCTGAGAACGCGTTCTATCTTCGGCCGCGTGCCGCCCTGCATCTTGAGCGCCTAGATTTTGTCGGCTGGAGCAGCGTTGCCATCAGCGATAGCTTTCCTGAACCTGCACCCCGCGTACTCCCGGAAATTCGCATTAGCCGCAGCAGCTTCAACGCCATGTCGGCGCGCGGCCTGTTCTTGATTGTTAAGCGACATCACACGCTCATCGAGAACAGCCTATTTGCGGGAAACGCTCTTGAAGGGCTGAAAGTCTTTGGCTATCCAGATCTGGCGTCCGGCGCAAAGTTGGTGCTGCAGTTCAATACGTTCTCCGACAACCAAGTGGGTATGTTCGTGAACGGCGGCAACCCGCCATCGCTGCTGGACGTGCGGATCTTGAACAGCGTTTTTTCTGATCAGGATCTCTACGACATTGAGATCTACGGGCCTGTGGCCGAAGTGAAGAACTCGCTATGGAACACCGCCGGCCTGTTGACCCTATCGCCTGATTCCACCGCCAACCTAACGGGCAGTGCCGGCTTGAACAGCCAACTGCGCCCACTGCCGGGCTCGCAGCTGATTGATGCCGGAAGTTTTGATCCAGCGATACGGCCAAAATTCGACTACGTCGGCAGCAGTCGACTGCAGGGCCTGTTCCCGGACATCGGTGCTTTTGAGGGCGCAGCAAACTGAGTGCGGCGCGCTGGATGGTCACCTCTACTGCGAGGTGAGGTCAGCGTTTGAACCCTCAGCGTGTCGACATCGCCCCAACCCGCCTGTCAAAAAAAACGGCGGGCTGCGGCTTGATGGTTCGACTGAAATGGTTCGACTGAAGTGCCTGTCGACGTGCGCGACGGGCACTTCAGTGAAAGGGTCACAGCTGCCGAGCGGCCCGTTGGCGACTAGTTGGTAACCCGCACCGTGTCGCACTTCGGCTCGGTTCGCTCAAACACCTGCGGCGAATCGTCGTGGGCAACACCGTCCTTGCCCACCCAGACGTAGCGGGCCATGGAGCACGGGCCCATTTGGCGGAACTTTTCCGACAGGCTGCCGTAGTGATCGGCGGCGGGATCCCACTGCACTTCGATCTCGTTGCCGCTCTTCGTGTAGGTGCCGACAACCGGCGGTCCGGCCATGTTGGCCCAGGTTTTCTTTGCCTTGCTATCGCTAGTGAAGATGAGTCGACTGCGTTTGTAGCTGTACGTTGTAAATGACACATCGCCGAAGCTCGCCGCAGCGGGGCCGGCTGCGCTTTCTGCCGCACCATCGCCACCGCCGCAGCCGGCCAATGAAAAAGCCAGCAGACTCATTCCTAACGCTCGAAGTCGATTCATGCTCAGATTCCTATTCGGTATGGCGGAACAAAGGCGCCTCGCGCGGCGCCGATTCCCGCCCCGACCTTACCATCGACCGCCACTCGACGGCACGCTGCGAGTGCCGATATCGCGTCGGTGACGCCAGCTGAGGCCGCCGCATAGCCACGCTCGAAGTCCACGCTCACCGCGAGATCAACGCTGCGCAAAGTCGCACGTGCATCAGCAAGCACAACCTTGAGGTGGATGCGTTCGCCCTCCGCGAAATCACTACCGGCGCAACGGCCTTTGCCCTGCCGACATCCACGCATTCAAGTAGCCCAGCGATTCAACCACCAACGTGCATCTGCGAGTGATCACTGGCGCGCGTCGTGTTGGCTCCTAGAAGCGGTGGAGGACATTTGCCGACGCTCGCGCCAGCTCAGCACCGCGTGCAGCAGCGCCGGCAAAAACGTAAACGAGATCACCAGCGAAAACATCAGGCCGAACAGCACTACCGCGCCTACTCCGCGATAGAGCTCGGTGCCGGCGCCCGGGATAAAGACCAGCGGCGCTAGGCCGGCAAGCGTGGTGATGGTGGAGATCAACATCGGCCGCTGGCGCGCGTCCACTGCCTCAGCCACCGCCTCGGCGGTGCTCAAAACGCCATCGCGCACGTTGCGCAGCGCGCGGTCAACGATGAGGATCGGATTGTTGACCACGGTGCCGACCAGAATCAAAAAGCCGAGCATGGTGATCATGTCGAACGGCTGCCGGATGAACAGGTTGAGCCCGGCGAGTCCGATGATGCCGCCAGCAATGCCGAGCGGCACGCTGGTCAGGATGATCAGCGGATAGCCCCAGTGACGAAATATGGCAACGAGCAGAAGGTAGCTAAGCAGCACGGCGACAACGAAATTGCCGCCAAGCGATTCGCGCGTGGCGTCGAGTTGATCGCTTGCGCCGGAGATATCGACCGATACGCTGGCTGGAATTTCGCCAGCATCTCGCGCCTGCCCAACGACATCGCTGCGCACGGTCTCGACCGCGCTTTCTAGCGCTACTTCGCGCGGCGGAATGATGTTCAAGGTGACCGTTCGTTTGCCGTTGACCCGGCGCACGCTATCGGTGTCGACGCCGTCGCGAATATCGACCACCGCGTCCAGCGGCAGCACGCCAATGCCCGGCGCGTAGATCGGCAGCTGAGGCAGCGCTGCCAAACCACCGGTGGCCAATGCCGTGCTGTAGAAATACAGATCGATCTTGCTGTCATCGATGAAGAATTCATCGACATACGCGCCATCGCTGAGTGCCGCGACGGCAAAGCCCAGCTCCTGCGGCGTCAGCCCCAGCTCGGCTGCGCGCTCCCAGCGTGGATGCAGTTCGATCATCGGCTGGCCGAGCTGTAGCGAGGATGGCGACGAGCCGATGCGCGGGTTGTCGAAGGCGCTCTCGGCGCGGCGATACAGCGCGTCGGCGACGTCGTATAGCCCGGCCAGATCAGCGCCCGATACGTCAAGATTGACGCTGCGCGTTCCGCCATCGTTGCTGGAGATGATCGAGCCGCGCGAGGAGAAAGCGCGCATACCGGGATAGCTGCGATACAGAGTGTCGATGACATCCATCAGCGCGTTTACGTGCATCGGATCGATAGTCTCCGAAATGATCCGCAGGCTGCCCGGCGACACGCGCATCTGCAGTGAGCGCAGCGGTGGCACCTCCACCTCGCCGCGCGCGTAAGGGCCCGGCTCGGCATCGAGCTGCGGCTGCAATGCCGCCTGCACTTCACGGCCAATGCGATGCATGGTTTCAAGGTTGGTACCCGGCGGCGCGTTCATCACCGAAAAGGTTTTCGCCTCCTCGCCTTCAGGCAGGTATTCAGCCGGTGGCGTGAGCCAAGCAGCCGCGCTTAGCGTGACGATGAGAATTCCGGCCAGCATGCCGTTACGCTGCATCGGGCTCGCCAATACAACCACCAGCCGCTGAGCGAGCCAGCTAGTTTTGCGCGGCACCTGCGAGGGCGCTGGCAGCCAGCGCGCAGGCAGTGACAGCGTCGCCAGCGGCACCAAGGTCGCCGCTGTGAGCAATGAGGCGAAGATCGACGCCGCAATCGCGATGGCGACATCGGAGTAGAGCTGGCCGGCCTCTTCGGTGACAAACAACACCGGGGCGAACACCAGCACCGTGGTCAGCGTCGAGGCGACCAGCGCCGACCAGACCTCGCTGACGCCGGCGAGTGCGGCGTCAAAACGCCCTAGCCCCTCACGCCTTTTGCGCTCAATGTTTTCCAGCACCACGATGCTGTTGTCCAGCGTCATGCCGATGGCGAACGCGATGCCGGCGAGGGATATGACATTGATGGTGCGGCCGGCCATCTCGAGGCCGAGAAACGCGGCCAGCGTGCACAGAGGCACGCCGACCACGCCGATGGCAGTCAGGCTCACCGAGCGCAAGAATCCGAGCAGAACAATACCCGCCAAAACCGCACCGATAAGCAGGTTCTGCCAGACGTTGCGCACCGATTCTTCTACATAGCGCGCGTCATCCGAACTCAGCGTCATCTGCATGCCGATCGGCATTAGCAGCTCGCGATTGATCTCGTCCATCACCGGCAGCATGTCGCGCTTGATGTCGATGACGTTGGACCCAGACTCGCGCTGCACCGAAAGGGTAAGGCTGGGCTCGCCGCGCGAATACGAATACCCGCGAATTTCACCGTGATCGAGCTCAACGTCGGCGACATCGGCCAGCCGAACAAACGCGCCGTCGCGCTCAGCCACCACCAGCTGACGCAGCTCTTCAACGCTGTGGAAGCGGCCAAGCGTGCGCAGCAAGTAGCGGCGCTCACCGCTGTCAATATCACCGGCCGAGATGTCGCGGTTGCGGTCAACGATGGCACTGCGCAGCGCGCTTAGCGAAAGCTGACGTTCGGCCAGACGGTGGGGATCCACAGTGACCCGCACCTGACGCTCAGCACCGCCGCCGACATCGACTTGCGACACGCCAGCGACGCGCTCCATCCGCGGCCGCACGTTGTCTTCAATGAAATCGCGCAGCAAATCGATATCGATATCGCGCGGGTTGCCGGCCTGCGGAATGACCGCAAAATACATGAACGAGTTGGAGGAAAATGAGCTGGCGATAAGACGCGGGGGATCGACGTTTTCCGGGTAGTCGGCCACCTGACTCAGCGCATTGCTGACGCGAATCAGCGTTTCCTCAATGTTGACGCCGAACGGAAACTCCAGCTCGATTGAGGCCGAGCCGGTGCCGGCCGAGGAAATCATCCGCGACAGATTGGGCACGCTGCGCAGGTAGTCTTCCTGCTCGATCAGGATTTCCTTTTCGATGTCCTGTGGCGTTGCGCCCGGCCAGCGCGTTTCCACTGAAATCGTGCGGACGTCGAGGTCGGGAATCATTTGCACCGGAATACGCAACGCAGCCAGCGTGCTGAGCACGCCGACAATCAGCGCCGCCACCCAAACCAGAATGCCGTTGCGGAGAATGTGCGCGAACATGGCGGTCAGTTGGTTTCGCTAGGGAGCACAGCCTCACCGTCAAGCAGGCGACTAAAGCCGCGCACGATGACCCGGTCATCGCCATCAAGACCAGACAGCACTCGCATCGGATCACCGAGCCCAGCATCAATCTCGATGCGCTGTGATTTCGCGACATAGCCAGCGTCGCTCGCCACCGCCAGCCATACGGCGCGGCCGCCGTCTGGATAGGTGACCAGTGCATCGCGCGTCACGCTAAACGCCTGACGATCGCCGCGAAGGGCTACCGACACCGTGCCGGATGCGCCTGGCAGCAGCGCCGGCGTCTGCGTGGGCAGCGAAAGTCGGAGCAGAAAGCTTCGCGAATCCGAGTCACCCGCGGGCACCTCGGCCAGCAGTTCAACGCCAGTCAGCGCTGCATCACGACCGTCGATTCGCACCTCGATCTTACCCGCCGTATCGATCTGCCCAAACAGCTCCTGCGGCACCCGCGCGTCGAATCTCAGCGCCTCATTCGACAGCAGCACCATGACCGCCGAACTGGCATCCACCCACTCACCGATGTTGGCACTGCGGCCAACAATGACGCCATCGAACGGCGCCGTCAGCCAATGTCTCCGAAGCCGCTCGTCAATCAATGCAGCCTGCGCCTCGGTAGCCCGCGCCTCAGCACGGGCGACCGCCAGCGCAGTGCGCGCGGTCTCACCTTGCGAGCTCGGCAGCAAACCCTGCGCAGTCAGCGACAGCGTCTCGCGCTCGATGCGTTCGGCATCCTGTAGCCGCGCCTTGGCCGCTGCGAGCGCCGCTTTCGCACTCATCGACTCAAGGCTTGCCAGTCGGTCGTCAAGTTTCAGCAGACGATCACCGCGCTGCACTGTCGCGCCAACATCAACAGCGAGCGCCTCCATCACCCCCGACAGCCGTGGCGAGAGTTCGGCGCGCTGAGCAGCCGTGATCTGCCCGCTTAGCTGCAGCGCCGTGGCGTGCGTTACCGGCGTCGGTTTGACAACCACCACGGTCCGCGCGTCCTGAGCGTGCGCCACAGGCATGCATAGCAAAAGAACAAGGCTAACCGCCCAAATGCCCGATGAATTCATCACTCGCTCCGCGTTTACATCGGACAAGCATAAGTCGGGGCTTGTCATTTCGATGTCTTCACTCGGACGCAGAACCTATACGCGGCACTGGTTGGCAAGCGTGATCAATCAACAATGATCGTCAGATCAACGCTCATACCTATCGGAGCAACACGCCACATCCGCTCGCCTGCACTCAAACCACTGCGTCGATATTGATAGCGACCTTGGCTGCAACGACGAGTCAAGTGAACCCCCGTCCCGCGGCAGCGCGCGAGTCGAATTCGATCGCATAGAGCGCGGCGTCATGCGACGCCGCGTCCGGTGTCCGCTGCGATTAGCGGACGCTGCGCATCACTTGATGACGTATTCGTCGCCGTCGATCACGCAGACGTCGATTGCAAACTCCTCAAACGCTTCCTTGCCCTTGAACTCGTAGCGGAAGTCGTACTTGCAGCCTTGAAGGTCGGACAGCGTGATGCTGACAGTTTCGCCGCTGGCGATGCCGCCTTCGAGAATGTTGTCGCCCCATTCCTCGACGCCGGTCGGACCCGTGTAGATCGCGGTCATCGGCGCGCCGGTGTTGTTGGCAACTTCAAAACTGACCGACTTGGCGCTGACGATGGGCGCAGCGAGTAGCCCGGCAACGAGCAGGCCCGAAATTAGAAAACGATTCATGAAATCTCCATGCGCGAAATGCGCGCGAGAAGCTTAGGCGATGCGGCCACATCGATTCTGCATCGCGCCAATTTTTCACAATCGACGCTCGGCTTCCGCCGCAACGGGACGGACCTAAGTTAGCGCTGTGCAATTAACGTTGAGGCTCTCCAAAGACGCCTCCCGCGCTTTAGCGATGTGCCGTACTTACCTCCGCCCGCTTTTACGGTCGCGAAGCGAACCCGATCCGCATCTTGGCGAAGCGCAGGCGGACCCCGAAGTTGGCGAAATGGTGACCCCAGTTTTCGCTCAACGCGTCGCACGCTGTAGCCTACAGTCAGGTGTACCGAACCCGGCTTTTGCGTCGCATGCTGTCCAGCGTCGTCTGCAAGGAATCGCGTTTGAACTGGCGGTGATCGTCAGTGCAGCTCCTGCATACAGACAGGCAAGGGCTTGAGTCCGCCATCGACGCACGCAGGTCCTCCAAAATCGGCGAGTTATAGGGCCCTGCCATCAACGTGGAAACCTTGCCAACGTCGATGTCTGCATAGGGGCAAAGTCTTGCGTCCCCGCGACTTCTGGCGAAGGCGTACTTCCACGGTGCGCTGCAGTAAGGCTGCTGGAGTGCTTTGCCTTCCAATGCGATCCGATGCGTGAGCTCACGTAACGCGCGCTTGTGATTCTTCACCCGTCGCGCCAACTCACCCATTTCGGCAGCCGCTGTCATGCCCTGAATATAGTTTCCCGCCATCGAATCTCTGTCTGCGGGCCACAGATCGTGCAGCTCCTCTGCTGGCAGAGCGCCTGATGCGGCTCCTCTAGCCACATCAAGCGGATCGACCGCCGCATTGCGTCCGGCGGCAAATTGAATTGAATGCAGGTTGTTCATGACGATGACCTTGCTTGACTGGCGTGCAGCCAGAGCGAGCTGTTCGAGAAATACAGGCTCGTCATCGAGATCGAGTGCCAGCGAAGGCGTGTGATCAACAGGGCTCAAATGCACCTCCTGCATGGAGAGCGATTCTGCCAACGCGACAATTGCCGCAATCTCACGCAGGTTGAGTTTCGACACCACCGTGCTGGTAACCAGTCGTGTACGCGGCGCGGCGGCGCGGAGCAGCCTGATGTTCGCGACCACGCGATCAAAATGGCCACCCTTTCGCAGCGTCTCGAACGTATGAGCCGTTGCGCCATCAAGACTCACGCTGATCCGATCAATGTCCTTGATCAGGCCGAGCCGGCGATCAATCAGTTCGCCATTGGTGAACAGATGCGTTCTGCACCTATAGCGCTTCAGGTACGGCATGAAACGGGCGAGTCCGGGATATAGCAGCGGCTCGCCCAGCCCGGCAATCATCACCGACTCAACGTAGGGCAGCGTGTCCACAATTGCGTCGATATCGTGCGGCTGCAGCTGGAAGCGCCCCATGTCCAATTTCGACTGATGGCACATCGGGCATCGATAATTGCAGCGACTGCTGAAATCGACTTCCAGATGGCACGGTCGCGCCTGTACGTTTGCTATGCCCGCGAGCGCCTCGAGGTCATTCAAACGGCTATTCAGACGCTTAAGCCATCGAAGCAGGAATGCACGAAGTGGGTGAATCATCGAAAGTCTGCCCACCTTCTGCGCACCGTTCGAACGCAGGTTCAAACATTCCTGCCAGACATTCTGGACATTCAAGGTCGACGCTAGGTTCCCGGCTGCATACACGGCAGGCAGGAATTTTCGTATGGCGCCGTGCGGCTTTCAGGCGCGCGACTTCAACGCCTTCCCATTTTTCTTGGGCGTTAAGTGATACTTACCAGCATCGCACTGACCTAAGCTTCGTCATGCCCGCGACGGCACACTGCTGTAAAGGAAAACCGAGCCTCGCGCTTGCGAGCGCGAACAAAGAAGCGTCGTTCCCCCGAAAGCGGGAACCCAGTGACTTGCATGCTATATGGGGCTGGCCCTCGCCCTCGGGGGGGGGCGACGCGCTTTGGAGTCAAGCATGTGCGATCACCCGTCGTCCGCAACGCATTTGGTCGAGCATTTCCTCCAACAGCGGTGCGCGAAGGCAGGCATGAGGTTTTGCGGAAAATCCTGTTCAGTCAGCGCCCCTCGATCCAGACCTTGTTAAAAGTCCGGGCAAGCCTTTTCGATTTGTGGACGAAAAGCTCAGCGGCTCAGAGTTCGCGCGCAGGGTCAGCGTCTGACGCTCGTAGCTGACCTCGAGTCGGAATACGACGTTTGCTTAGTCACCGCCCGGTCCCGTGTCCCACTGAAATGCGCGCTCGTAACGGTCGCTCTTAGCGAAGTAATGGGCATAGCCTTTCCAGCCATTGTTGAACGCAATCTCTTCGATCTGCGGGGTGACCTGCGTCAGCGTGATCTCGCAGTCCGCGCCATCACCCGATGTGGACGACGTCTGCAGCCAGCGGCCAGCAGACACCTGCTCGGCCGACACATTGCCCGCAGCCGATACCAACGTTGCAGCCACGACAACGCTTGCCCACTTCATACAATCCCCTTTCGGTTAACCACAGTTTTTGTCTGGCAACATTCTTGCCGGCAAGTTGGGTCAGCCATCCCAGTCATCGCTTTCCAAGAGACAGCAATCGCGTGCCCCCCGAATGAGGGGTACCTCGACTGTCGGCGGTGTGGCAATTTCTGGATACATGTTTTCCAAAGACGGGCCCGGTCATGACGCACGCCATCCCCGCAATGCTCTGCGCCTTGCTGACGCTGCTGTCCGGCAGCGTGATCGCGCAGACCGCACAGCTGACGCTGACCGTTCCTCCGACCTTCGATCACGCCACGTTTGGCCTGCCAAGCACTGAAGAAACGCTTGAACCGCAAGTGACATTGACCAGCGGCATCGGCACCAGTCTTGCCAGCCCGGTCACGATCAACTTCGCGCTTCCCGATCACCTCAGCTACGTTGGCTTCAATGCCCACCCGCAATGGAGTTGTTCCGGATCGGCGCAGACCGCGAGCTGCAGCTGGAATCAGACCTTGACCTCCAACTTGCCAAACACGTCATTCCTGTCCCTGCAGGTCGACGTATCCGCGGCGCTGCCCGTTCCCGGCAGCAGCATTGTGCAGGCGACACTCGTTCACCCGAGTCTGCCGCCTCCGAATACGGCGAACTGCGTGCAGTCGCCTAACAACGCGGGCGTGACCACCAACGGCTGCCTTCGCACCACCTCGTCGCACGTATTCTCGCGGGTGCAGATTGACCAGAACGCTTGGCAGAACTCGGCCATATTCCTGATCGGCAGCGAAGCGCAGTTCACGATGGGGTTTCGCAACGACGGCTTCGGCTTCAACAACGGCCAGGTCACGGTTCGTATCCAGCTTCCACCAGGACTGGTTTACAACCGAATCCAGAGCGCCATTCCGGGTAGCTGGTCATGCAGCGCCGCCGCAGTCAACGCCAGTGGTCAACTGATGAGCTGCACGGTGCCCGGCATGGGTGATGGTCAAACTGCAAGTACGCTGACGTTCACGACCATCGTCAACGTCACCTCGGATGTTGCGGTGCCGGGGCCGGTGCCGATTCTGGCGACGATCGGCAACGCTCAGCAGCTGCCGCCCGACATAACGACCTGCGGACAGATGCCGCGACCTCCGGCATGCGGCTTCCATCAAGTGCCCACCCAAGCGCCGCTGCAGTCACGCATGGAT
>JBBSIY010000006.1:0-28896 GCA_038257785.1 Lysobacterales bacterium | reverse complement strand
TAGGTTCCTTGGTTGTGAGCAAAATTCGTCAGCGAACCGCCCATGTATGTAGCGCCTGCGGTGCCAGCTATGGCAAATGGCAGGGTCAGTGTGGCGAATGCGGCGCGTGGAATACGCTCTCCGAGGTGGTTGTTGAGGCGAGCACTTCCGGCCCAGCTTCTGCACGTCGCGCCGGGTGGACGGGGGATGTTGGCGGCGCAACGGTGTCTTCGCTGCGCGATGTGCCTGTGGATGCAGAAAGTCGGCGTTCGACGGGCATTGCCGAACTCGATCGGGTGCTTGGCGGTGGGCTGGTAGCGGGTTCGGTTGTGCTGATTGGCGGCGACCCGGGGATTGGTAAGTCGACGCTGTTGCTACAGGCGATGGCCTTGCTCGGGCGGGATCCGCCGGTTCTGTACGTGACCGGAGAAGAATCGCTGGCGCAGGTTGCAGCGCGCGGCACGCGCCTCGGCTTGCCGCTCGATGGCGTCCACGCGCTGGCCGAAACCGGCGTCGAGCGGGTGCTGGAGCAGGCGTCCCGTTTGCGCCCTAAAGTCATCGTTGCCGACTCGGTGCAGACGCTATGGACGGAAGATCTCTCGGCCGCACCCGGATCGGTCAGTCAGGTGCGTGAGTCGGCCGCGCGGCTGGTGCGCTTTGCCAAGGAGACCGGCACCAGCGTGTTTTTGGTCGGGCATGTGACCAAGGACGGCGGAATTGCGGGGCCACGCGTGCTCGAGCACATGGTCGATGCGGTGCTGTATTTCGAAGGCGACAGCGGCAGCCGATTCCGCGTCCTGCGCGCGTTCAAAAATCGCTTTGGTGCAGTGAACGAACTCGGCGTTTTTGCAATGTCGGATCGCGGGCTGCGCGAAGTACCCAACCCTTCGGCAATTTTCTTATCAGGCAGTGGCGAGCCGCAGCCGGGCAGCGCTGTGACGGTGACGCGCGAGGGCACCCGGCCGCTTCTGGTCGAAGTGCAGGCCTTGGTCGATTCTTCACCGCTGTCCAACCCACGCCGCGTCGCGATTGGTTTAGATCACAATCGACTGGCGATGCTGTTGGCCGTGCTGCATCGCCACGGCGGCGTGGTGACGTCAGATCAGGACGTGTTCGTTAACGTCGTTGGCGGCATCCGTTTACAGGAGACGGCCGCCGACCTGCCGGTGTTGCTAGCTGTGCTCTCATCGCTGCGTGATCGACCGATTGCCGCTGGAACCCTGGCATTTGCGGAAGTCGGTTTGGCCGGCGAGTTGCGGCCTGTGCCAAATGGCGAGGAGCGCCTGAAAGAGGCGGCCACCCACGGCTTCACGCGCGCAATCGTCGCTCAAGCCAACGCGCCGAAATCGCAGAAATTTAAAGGTCTAGAAGTCATCGCGGTACCACGCCTAGCTGACGCGCTACAGGCAATCTAGGGACTATTGGCCTAGCGCCGACAGCTCGCGATTGAGCGCGCCGGTATTGCCGAGATTGAGCTCAATTAAGCGCTTCAGCTCAGTAAAGCTATCGATATCTACCTTGTGACACGCAAATGCCAAATCACGCTCGCCTGCGCGCACCAGCTTGACGCCCATCGCGATAATCGGGCCGTTTTCTAGCCGCAGATCAATGCGAAAAAGACTGCCTGCTTCGCCGTTAAAGCCTTCTGGCCGGGTAACCATTGCGCCGCGCAGCGAGACGTCGATCAGGCCAGCGACCCACATCGCCGACCCGGAGTAAATTCGAACGCTGGCTATCATCGAAAAACGATGATGTCGGCGTCGCTCGCGGCTGTCCAGCGGGTCAAGAGTCATGCGGCTGTCCGGTGCAGAATCAATTCGAGGACTAACTTGCTGCCGAAAAAAGCCAGCAGCAAAAGTGCCATCGCCCAAAGCGTCATGCGAATCGCGCGTCGGCCGCGCCAGCCATGCCGCACCCGGCCAATCAACAGCGCACCAAAGACCAGCCAAGACAGCACGCTCAGCACCGTTTTGTGCACCAAGTGCTGAGCAAGCAGGTTATCGACAAACAGCGCGCCGGTGAGCAGCGCGGCGCTCAACAACCCAAAGCCGACGGCAATACTTCGAAATAGCAGGGTTTCCAATTCTGTGAGCGGCGGCAGCCAGCGCAGCAGGGGCGCGTCTAGCTCGCGTCGGCGCAGCGCGGCTTCTTGCAGCCACAGCATCAGCGCCAGCACCGCAGCGACGGCGAGCGTCGCAAACGCCAGCAGGGCGAGCAGGGCGTGTAGCTTCAGGCGCCAGTCAAGCGCTTCGACTTGTCCGCTGCCCTGTAGCGCGTAGGTGCCCACAAGCACCGCAGCCAGAGGATAGACAGCGCCACCCAGGGCATCGAAGCGCCGCGTCCACGCGACACCGGTGCTGAGCATGGCCATCCCCAGCGCTACAAGCGACAGCGCTGAAAAAAAACTGAGTTCAACGCCGCCGATTCGGCGCCAAACCAACACATGCATAGCGGCGTGCGCAAGTGCGGCCAGACTGCCTAGCGCTAGTGCCGAGATTTTGGCCCGTGTTTTGACGCCATCGCCTGCGGACAGCGCATCACGCCCAAGCTGCCAGCAGGCGATCAGGTATAGAGCGATTGCAACGCTGGCGAGTGCGACCATCGACCAAAGTGTCGCATACATGGAAGTCGGTGCGAACCAAGGAGGAACTGCCGCTGCGCTATACTCCGCGGCCCATCGACGGCCGTCATTGCCTCATGTTTGAGTCACTTAGTCAGCGCCTCTCAACCACGGTCAACCGCTTGCGCGGGCGCGGCCGATTGAGCGAAGAGAACATTCGCGAAGCATTGCGCGAAGTGCGTATCGCGCTGCTGGAAGCCGACGTGGCGCTGCCCGTGGTTCAAGCGCTGATCGAGCGGATAAAGATTCGAGCAGTTGGCCAAGAGGTTCTGAAAAGCCTCACGCCTGGTCAATCGCTGATCAAGGTCGTGCGCGACGAGCTGACCACGCTGATGGGTTCATCGGCCAATGACCTCAATCTCAACGTGCCGGCTCCGGCAGTGATCCTAATGGCGGGTCTGCAGGGTGCGGGCAAGACTACAACGGTCGGCAAGCTCGCCAAGCTGCTGCGCGAGCGTCGCAAGAAAAAGGTGATGGTGGTGAGCTGCGACGTCTATCGCCCAGCGGCGATCGCGCAGTTAGAAACCGTCGCCGCACAGGTTGGTGCGCTGTTTCATCCAAGCAGCGCCGATCAGAAGCCTGTCGATATTGCGCTGGCCGCTATTGACGCGGCACGTAAGAATTTCGTCGATGTGTTGCTAGTCGATACCGCCGGTCGCCTTGCGATAGACGCCGCGATGATGGCCGAAATTCAAGCGCTGCACGCTGCCATCAACCCGGTCGAAACGCTGTTTGTGGTGGACGCGATGACCGGCCAAGACGCCGCCATCACCGCGCGTGCGTTCTCTGACGCGCTGCCTCTGACTGGCGTCGTGCTGACCAAAACGGATGGTGACGCTCGCGGCGGCGCGGCGCTGTCAGTGCGCTACGTCACCGGCCGGCCGATTAAGTTCATCGGCACCGCAGAAAAAATGGACGGCTTGGATGTCTTTCATCCTGACCGCATCGCCAGCCGAATTCTCGATATGGGCGACGTGCTGTCGCTCGTTGAAGAGGTCGAGCGCAATGTGGATCAGGAAAAAGCCGCCAAGCTGGCCGAGAAAGTCATCAAGGGCAAAAAGTTTGACTTGAACGACATGAAAGATCAGCTCGAGCAGATGCAGAACATGGGCGGACTCTCTGGTCTGCTCGATAAGCTGCCCGGCATGGGTCAGATCCCAGACGCGGTGAAGAATCGGGTAAATGATCGCGACGTACTGCGGCTGGTGGCAATCATCAACTCGATGACTAAGAAAGAACGACGGTTTCCCGCGACGCTCAACGGCTCGCGCCGCGCCCGCATCGCGCGAGGCTCGGGCACCACGCCGGCCGACGTCAATCGCCTGATGAAGCAGTTCCAGCAAATGGAAAAAATGATGTCTAAGCTGTCAGGCGGCGGTATCAAGGGCATGATGCGCGGCATGAAAGGCATGCTGGGCGGCGGACGCGCGCCGGGCGGGTTTTCAGCGGGTCGCTGAACTCCTGTCCAATCGCCTGAGGTGCAATTGAGACGCGTCGCGAAACCCACGATTCTGGTCCTGATCTGACGCGCTTTGCTGGCGCTCTTCGTCGGCTGAAACACGCGTGACCAATCGTTAGACAACTATTTCTAGCGGGGCATTTTTGGCGCCTTCTTCCGCGCTAGACTGCGCCACGTTCCATAACCCAAGGCATGTATGAAGCTCAGGCGGTTGCCGCTCGCAGCGGCGATAGGTGTTGCGTTAATTGCGTTTCCAGCTAGTTATTTGGTCGCCAAGGAAGCTGGCGGACACAAGTTGAAAGGCACTGTAGAGCTTGAGTTTCGAACTAACGACAACATCACCGTCGCGCCGTCGTCCACCGACAGCTTTGACTTTGCGGACTTTGGGGACTTTGCCGAGGCTGAAGCAAAACTTGGCGATGAAGACGGTGATAGCGAAGACGGGGACGCTGGCGACGATGCCGATGGGGATGATGACTTCGGCGATGACGATTTTGACGACGTTGGTTTCGATGAGACCGACCTCAGCGAAGACGAGTTCGATCTTGCCACCGATGACGATGACGGCGATGGCGATGAGGACGATGAAGATGACGATGGCGACGACGATCCGGATCCGGATCCAGATGGCAAGCGCGGTGGCGACGACCATCTCGACAGCTTGATCTCAAGTCAGGTCTCCGACAAAGCGGTTTCGCGCAGGCAATCGCAAAACCGACTGTCAGCCAAAGTCGGTCTAAGCCACAAATTTGCGTTTGAAGACAGCATCGTGACGTGGGGCTCTACCTTGCGCGGCGTGGGAGATTTTCATGCCGGGAAAGACAGTCTCGACAAAAGCAATTTTGCTGTTTCGACAGGCCCCGAGTTCGACATCAAGTCGCTCGATCTGAAGATCAAGACTGCGGTGTCCTACGTCACGATCCGTCAAGACGGCAACAAGCTTCTGGGTACGCTCGTGGGCACGCTCGCTGGGTCCTATGACGTCAACAAGAGGTTTAGCCTAGATGCGATCTATAACTATCAGGATCAGGACATCACCAATCCCGACTCGCCTGATGCAATCATCAACACGTTCACCGTCGGTGCGCAGTTCACCGCCAGCAAGAAGGACATCTTCAAAGCGCGCTACTCGCCAAAGGTAGAAGACTCGTCGTTGGTGACCAAGAACAAAGACACCGAAGGGTGGCAAATCACGTACTCGCGCAAGCTGCCATGGGACGTGATTCTTGGAATTGGCGCGAAAGACGATTACGTTGATTTCATCAATCTGCCGGTTCGGCGGGAAGATGACGTTCGCGCTTACTCGGTTGATATCGCGAAAGAATTCACAAAATCGTTCGAAATGGGCCTGTCCTACGAAACGCGGCGTCTGGATTCGAACATCAATTCCAAGGATGCAGAGAATCGCAGCGCGGTGATTTCCGGGGTTTGGAAGTTCTGATGCCTTAAGCGAGCAGGGCCGTCGGAGGATTTCGACGGCCCCGCTTGAGTGATGCAGCCAATGTGGGATTCCAAACTTGCGATTGGCCAGCTATACTTCGCCGTTCACTTCGCCGGTCATTGGCGACTGACCTCTCCCAGAACTATCGAGCTATCGACCTATGGTCAAGATCCGACTGACCCGCGGCGGCGCCAAGAAGCGTCCGTTTTATCACATCATCGTTACCGATCAGCGCAACAAGCGCGACGGTCGCGCCATCGAGCGTCTGGGCTTTTATAACCCAATCGCCGTGGCGTCTGAGCCGAAGCTGCAGCTCGACACCGACCGCGTTAAGCACTGGATCGGCAACGGCGCGCAGATGACCGAAAAGGTCGCTTCGCTGTTTAAGCAGGCCTCCGCTACGCCGGCAGCCTGAATCACAAACGGGCCGCTCCGTGGCCCGTTTTGCTGAGCCCTCTCAGCCGATGAGCAATGCCAGCAGCCACCTCATGATGGGCCGCATCAGCGGCGCTCTAGGCGTTCATGGCTGGCTTAAGCTGCACTCATACTCGCGTCCGCTTGACGCGATCTTTGAGTATCGGCCGTGGCTGTTGCGTCACAACGGCAAAGAATCCACGCTTAAAGTCGTCGAATGGCGACCGCAGGGGCGTGGTTTGGTGTTTCGCACGCCAAGTTCAGAAGATCGCAATACCGCAGAGGCTATGGTGGGTGGCGAAATTTGGATTGCCCGCAGCGTGCTGCCACCGGCAGATCCGGGCGAATATTATTGGGCGGATCTCGAAGGTCTGCGCGTGCGCACCCTTGAGGGCGTCGAGCTCGGTGTAGTCGATCATCTTGTGGCCACCGGCGCCAATGACGTTCTTGTTGTGCAAGGCGAGCGCGAACGCTTGATTCCCTTCGTTACGGGTCGGCATGTGATGTCGGTCGATGTAGAGGCGGGGCAGATTGTTGTCGATTGGGATCCCGAGTTTTAGCGAATCCCCAACCGATGCGCATCGACGTCATCAGCCTGTTTCCCGAATTCATCACCCAGGCAGCTGAGCTTGGCGTCGTCGGTCGGGCGCAGTCGCGCAACCTGTTCGATGTGGTGACATGGAATCCACGCGACTATGCCGTCGGTGGCTATCGGCGAGTCGATGATCGACCGTTCGGTGGTGGTCCGGGGATGCTGATGCAGATCGACCCCTTGGTTGCGGCGTTGAACAGCGCGCGCAGTGCCGACGCCGCGCCGGCACCGCTTATCTACCTGAGTCCGCAGGGACGACCGCTTAATCAGGCGCGCGTGCGCCAGCTTGCGTTAATGCCGCGATTTATCCTGCTGTGTGGCCGCTATGAGGGTGTCGATGAGCGCTTCATCGAGTCCCATGTCGACGAAGAAATATCCATTGGCGACTATGTGTTGAGCGGCGGTGAGATAGCGGCGGCGGTATTGATTGATGCCGTGGGTCGCCTGCAGGGAGGAGCGCTGAACCACGCGCAGTCCGCCGCGCAAGACAGTTTTGAGGCCGGCCTGCTTGACTGCCCGCATTTCACAAGGCCGCCGCAGCACGCATTAGGTGATGTGCCGGCCGTCTTGCTGTCCGGCGACCACGGAGCGATCGCTCGCTGGCGCCGGCAGCAGGCACTGGGGCGGACATGGCAAAGACGGCCAGACTTGCTGGCAAGCCTTGAGCTCAGTGGCGAGGAACGTGAGCTGTTGGCGGCCTTTCAGCGCCGGCATCCAATAGCTGATTAGCGTCTTTGCCGGCGTAGCGCAGCAGGTGTAATTCCGCTATCATGCCCAGCTGACTTTCGCGTTCGGACATCCGTACCGGCGCTTCCCCGTGACCATAACTACATAATCGTTGGTGCAACCATGAGCAATCTACTTCAGCAATTCGAAGCCGACCAGATGCAGCGCACGCTGCCTGATTTTGGCCCGGGCGACACCGTGGTCGTCAACGTCAAGGTCAAGGAAGGCGCGCGCGAGCGCATCCAGGCATACGAAGGCGTTGTCATCGCCATTAAGAATGCCGGCCTGAACTCCGCTTTCACCGTGCGTAAAATTTCCCACGGTACCGGCGTTGAGCGCGTTTTCCAAAGCCATTCTATGATGATTGATTCGGTGGAAGTGAAGCGTCGCGGCAAGGTACGCGCCGCCAAGCTTTACTACCTGCGCGGACTGGAAGGCAAGGCTGCTCGCATCAAGGAAGACTTGGCCGCTCGCGGTAAGTAAGCCGCACGAAAAATGGAGCATCGCGGCAAATCGCCGCAGGTGTCAGCTCCATCCAAACAACGGCCGCCTCATGCGGCCGTTGTCGTGTCTGGGCAACGCCGCAAGGCGGAGCGTTATCCTTGAATCGGTCCACATAGCACCCATCTTCCGGCTCACTCCTTTTGTCACCGGATGAGTTCGCCCATGGCCGCTACCGCCGAATCGTTCAAGTTTGAAGCCGAAGTGCAGCAAGTGCTGCATCTGGTTATCCACTCGCTGTACTCCAATCGCGATATTTTCCTGCGCGAGCTAATTTCAAACGCGTCGGACGCCTGCGACAAGCTGCGTTTTGAAGCGCTGCAGGACGCATCGCTTTATGGCGAGCATACGGACCTCTCCATCGACCTCCACGGCGACGAGGAGGCGGGAACGCTGGTCGTGCAAGACTCTGGCATTGGCATGAGCCGGCAAGAGTTGATCGACAATCTCGGAACGATAGCCAGTTCCGGCACCAAGAAGTTCCTTGAGCGTTTATCAGAAGGCCAGAAGGCGGACGCCAATCTGATTGGTCAGTTCGGTGTAGGTTTCTATTCGGCCTTTATTGCAGCCGACAAAGTCACCGTTGAAACACTGAGAGCAGGTGAGACGGAAGGCTGGCGCTGGGCATCAAGCGGCACAGGGGAGTACACCCTGGAGCCCGCAGCGGGCATTGCTCGCGGCACGCGCATTACGCTGCACCTTAAGGACGACGCCAAGGACTACGCGCAAAGCTGGAAGCTGCGTTCGCTAATCCAGCAATGGTCAGACCACATCGCGTTTCCGATCCGCATGCCGAAAATGGAAGAGGGCAAACCAACCGCGGAGATGGAGGCCGTCAACCAGGCGTCCGCACTGTGGACCCGCCCCAAATCTGAAATTGACGACGCGGAGTATCAAGCGTTCTACAAGCACGTTAGTCACGACTACGCCGATGCGCTGAGTTGGACCCACAACCGCGTTGAGGGCAATCAGAACTTCACTTCGTTGCTGTTTCTTCCCGCCAAAGCGCCGTTCGATTTCCAGTCCAATCGCGATGAGCGCAAAGGACTCCGCCTCTACGTCAAGCGCGTTTTCATCATGGACGCTGCCGAGCAGATGCTGCCGAACTATCTGCGCTTTGTGCGTGGCGTGGTTGATTCGGATGACCTGCCGCTCAACGTCAGTCGCGAACTGCTGCAGGGTAATCGTCAGCTCGACAAGCTGAAGAGCGCGCTCACGCGCCGCGTGCTTGATTTGCTCGACAAGCTGGTCGGCGAAGACGACGGCGCGAAGTACGGCGAGTTCTGGAAGGCGTTCGGTAGCGTCATCAAGGAAGGCATTGCGGAAGACCACGGCAATCGCGAGCGCCTCGCGAAGCTGCTGCGCGTGCCCTCCACCCGCAGCGGCAGTGCCGAGGAGCTGGTGACGCTGGACGACTACATAGCGCGCATGAAGCCCGAGCAGACCGAGATCTTCTATCTCACTGCCGACGGCTGGAACGCGGCGCGCAACAACCCGCAGCTGGAGGCGCTAAAAGCGCGCGGGGTCGAAGTGCTCCTGATGCACGAGCGCATCGACGAGTGGATGATGGGCTATCTACACGAGTACGCCGGTAAGACTCTGCGCAACGTGAGTAAGGGCGAGCTAGACCTCGACAAGCTCGGCGAGCCGGTCGATAAGGCTGAGCGTGAGCAGGTCAAGAAGGATGCCGAAGGCCTGATCGAGCGTCTGAAAAAGCAGCTGGGCGAGAGGGTTGAAGACGTGCGCGTGTCAGACCGCCTCACCACTTCGCCTTCCTGTCTGGTGCTTGCTGAGCACGATATGGCTCTGCATATGCAGCGTTTGCTCAAGGCGGCAGGTCACGATGCGCCGGGTGGCAAGCCGGTGCTTGAAATAAATCCGGCGCATGCCCTACTCAAGCGTTATGACGCAGAGCCGGAAGGCGAGCGTAGTGAGGCACTGGCGATGCTCCTGTTGGAGCAGGCGCAGCTAGCGGAAGGGGCGGCCTTGGATGATCCGGCCGGTTTTATTCAGCGGATCAACGGCTTGCTCACTGAAGCATAGGGCCGACGGGCAAACTGCAGCGTGCGCTGGTCGTGTGTTCGAATCGATCGCTAGGTCTCGCCGGTTGCGAGGCCAGCTTCACTGGTCGTGGCAATCCAGCGGTCGCACATGGGAGTTCGGATAAGCGACGATAGCGCGAGCCTTGGATTGCCACGCCGCCCGGCTCGCGGGCGCCTAAATTGGGCAGACGGCCGGTGCTGAAGCGGAGGTCCTCAGCGAGCACTTCCTGCAGCAGCGGCATTTGACGACTTCGAACCTGAGGACATCTTTATGAGCACGATTTGCGAAATCCCGACGTCGAGCCAAAACCCCGAAGCGGGAGGATTTCCGCATCCGCAGCTGGATTTGCAGCCGAGCCCGAATGTAGACGTGGCAGAGGCTGTGTTTGCTGGCGGATGTTTCTGGTGCACGGAGGCTGTCTATCGACAGCTTGAAGGCGTCCTGGATGTGGTGTCGGGGTATGCGGGCGGAAGCGCTGAAACAGCTAACTACCGCGCTGTTTGCGATGGCGACACCGATCACGCTGAAGCCATTCGTGTCCGCTATGAGCCAGCAAAGATGAGCTATGGACAGCTGCTGAAGGTTTTCATGTCGGCAGCGCACGATCCAACCCAGCTCAATCGGCAAGGCAATGATCGTGGGCGGCAGTATCGGTCGGCGATTTTCTATGCGGATGCCAACGAACAGCAGGTCGCACGCGCATACATCGAACAGCTCAACGCTTCTGGCGCATTCGTTGCGCCGATTGCCACTACGCTAGAACCACTGACGGAGTTCTACGTGGCTGAAGAACATCACCAAGACTACGCCGCGCGGAATCCGGCTCAGCCCTATATTGCCGGCGTCTCCGCACCGAAAGTGGCAAAGGTGCGCAAGCTCTACCCGCAGCGTCTGAAACACTGAGCGGACAGCGCTGAT
This sequence comes from Lysobacterales bacterium, assembly GCA_038257785.1. Lineage (GTDB taxonomy): Bacteria > Pseudomonadota > Gammaproteobacteria > Xanthomonadales > Xanthomonadaceae > JANNWF01. Next base: position 18,203 of record JBBSIY010000006.1, on the reverse strand, counting down.
GGCGACGACTGAGCTAGATGCGCACGGCGTACGCATCGATATCTGGCTGTGGGCAGCGCGTTTCTTCAAGACGCGCGCCATCGCCAAACACGCAATTGAAGGCGGCAAGGTCGAGATCAACGGCCAGCCCTGCAAGCCTTCTCGCCTCGTGCGCGCGGCCGATCGCGTTCAGCTGTCTCGCAACGACGAGCTGTATCAGCTAGAAGTGTTGGCACCCAGCAGCCGGCGCGGACCTGCCGTGCAGGCGCAGCAGCTGTATCAAGAATCCGCTGATTCGATTGCGGCGCGTCTCGAGCTACGTGAGCAGCGCCGATTGGCGAACGCCGGTTTCTCGCCGCCGGCTGGCAAGCCTGACAAGCGCGCGCGCCGACTGATTCAGGCGCTGGGCGATATTGACGCGCTATAAGCTGTATTGATGAAGCCGCGTCTTGTGCTGGTCAGTGGTCCTTGGAGCTGTGGCAGCACAGCGGTCACGGGCGCGCTTGTTCACGCTGGCCTGATTGGCTTCGGGCCTTACTTCCAGACGCGTGATCCGCTGACGCCAAACAGTTTCGAATGGTTAGTGTTTCGCGACTGGTGCATGAAGTTCACGTCTCAGCAGAGCCTAGCACTGACCGCTACTTCGTCTGCTGTTGTGCGTGACGCAGCCGCTCGGTTTCGTGATGAGATCGTGCAGCAGCGTTACGGATCTTACGATCCGCTGCTCGATCCACCGCTTGTCATGAAATACGCGCTCAGTTGCCTACTGCTACCTGCGTTTGCCGATGCGTTTGAACTGAGGGTCGTTGTGGTGACGCGGCCGCTAGCGGCGATTGAGGCGACTTCGCTGCGTCGTCAGTGGGGTCCGCAATTTGGTGCTGCTGGCGCGCAGGTGATTTATGCGCAGCTGTTTGGTCTGCTGGTGGAGTACGGTATTCCCGCCGAGCTGCTGCATTTTCCGGCGTTTCAGCGCGAGCCGGCGCTCAAGCTCGATGAGCTGCTGCGCGGATGTGGCCACGTACCAACGCACGCTCAGCGCGCCGCCGCGCTTGCTTTCGTTAGGCCCTCCAAGGTCTAGCGCATCCCGCTACTCAAATCCGTTGCCGAAAACACTGTCAGAGGGATGTGCTATCGCTTATTGAGAGCGTTGTGGCTCCCGAGCGTCTTTCCCCGCGCTGGGCTGAAACTAACAGGCCTTTCAGTGAGTGATCCCGAATCCCAAGCCTCAAAGCATCCCGCGCAGGCGGTATAGCGCTTCGAGCGCCTGCTTTGGCGTCAGCTCGTCAGGATCAATCGCTGCCAGTGCTTCAAGCGCTGGAGCAGGGGCGTTGAAAAGGCCCATCTGTAAGGGCTTATCTAGACTGGCTGGCGTTAAGGGCAGAGCGTTGCTGGGACGCTGTTCAAGCTCACTCAAGTAGCGACGCGCCTGCTTGACCGCTGCCTTGGGCAAGCCGGCAAGTGCGGCCACCTGCAGACCGAAGCTACGATTGGCCGGGCCGTCTTTCACCGCGTGCATGAAGACCAGCGCGTCCTGATGTTCGACGGCATCTAGATGCACGTTGGCGATCCCGCTGCCTGCTTCGGCTAGCGCGGTAAGCTCAAAATAGTGCGTTGCGAACAGCGTGTAGGCGCGATTCTGTTCGGCAAGGTGCAGCGCGCAGGCTTTGGCCAGCGCGAGGCCGTCGTAGGTGGATGTTCCGCGGCCGATTTCGTCCATCAGCACCAGCGACTGATCGGTTGCGTGGTGCAGGATGTAGGCGGTCTCGCTCATTTCGACCATGAACGTTGACTGCCCGCGTGCGAGATCATCGCCCGCACCAATGCGGGTCAGGATGCGATCAATCGGACCGATTTCCGCGCGTGCTGCGGGCACGAAGCTGCCGATATGCGCAAGCAGCACGATCAAGGCAGCCTGCCGCATATAGGTGCTCTTGCCGCCCATGTTCGGGCCGGTGATCACCAGCAGGCGGCGGTCTTCATGCATATGCAGATCATTGGGCTCGAAGGGCTCGTCGCGGACGGCCTCTACCACGGGATGCCGCCCGCGCTCGATGCTCAAACAGGGTGAGATCGACAGCAGCGGCCGTGACCAGTCCAGCGCCTGCGCGCGCTCGGCAAAACAGGCCAATACATCGAGTTCTGCAAGCGAACTGGCGAAGGTCCTGAGCGCTTCCAGCCGCGCGTTCAGCGCGTCAAGGGTGTCTTCCCACAGCTGGCGTTCGCGCGCTAGCGAACGCTCACGCGCCGATAGCACCTTGTCTTCAAACGCCTTCAGCTCTTCGGTTATGTAGCGCTCGGCGCCGGTCAGGGTTTGTCGTCGCGTGTAGTGGGTGGGAGCGCGCTGAGACTGGCCTTTGCTGATTTCAATGAAGTAGCCGTGCACCCGGTTATAGCCAACCTTCAGTGTCGCAATCCCGGTCGATTCGCGCTCGCGGGCTTCAAGATCAATCAGGAACTGGTCGGCTGTCGTCGAGAGCTCGCGCAGTTCGTCGAGCTCACTATCGAAGCCTTCGGCGAAGACGCCGCCTTCGCGCAGCAGGGCGGGCGGCTGCGGCAGGATCGCGCGTTGCAGCAGATCGGCTTCGGCCGGGTGATCGCCTAGCGCCCGTAGCAGTACGCCCAGCCGTGGCGAGTCCAGCGCACTCAACGATTCGTGCAGCGATGGCGCGCTGAGCAGCGCATCGCGCAGCGTGCTGAGATCGCGTGGGCGAGCCGAACGCAGGGCCACGCGAGCGAGGATGCGCTCAACATCGCCAACGGCGCGGAGACGTTCGCGCAGTGGCTCGAACGCGTGCGCGTCGAGCAACGCCTGCACCGACTGTTGCCGCAGCGCTAGCACCTGTCGATCACGCAGCGGCCGCGCCAGCCAGCGGCGCAACAAGCGGCCACCCATAGGCGTGATACTGCTATCGAGCACGCCCGCGAGCGTGTGTTCACTGCGGCCATCAACGCGGCTGTCGAGCTCTAAATGACGACGTGTGGCTGCGCTCATGCCGACGCTGTCATCGGTTGATTCCAGCGCCAGTGACGTCAGGTGAGGCAGCTGCTGTTTCTGAGTTTCCTCGAGGTAGCCAAGCAGCGCACCCGCAGCGGCGATGGCCAACGCACGATCCTCGATCCCGTAAGCATCCAAGTCGTGCACGGCAAAGAAGCGCAGCAGCCGTCGCCGACAGGCATCGGTTTCAAAATGCCAAGGCGCTCGACGTCGCAGGCCGCGGCGCTCAAGCAGCGCTGGCGGCCAGCCGTCTTCGTCCGCCAGCAGCAGCTCGGCGGGATCAAGGCGTGCGACCTCGCTGATTAGCGCGTCGTCATCTGCGACCTCGCTGACCAGAAACCGACCACCGGCGAGATCCGCCCACGCCAGGCCAAAACTTGTTTTGCCACGTGCAACCGCCATCAGCAAGGTGTCGCGTCGGTCTTCCAGCAGCGCTTCGTCGGTCACCGTGCCCGGAGTGACGATGCGGACAATCTTGCGATCAACAATGCCTTTGGAGGCCGCGGGATCACCTATCTGCTCACAGATGGCGACCGACTCACCCAAGGCCACCAGTCGAGCCAGATAGCCTTCCGCCGCGTGATGCGGTACGCCGGCCATCGGAATCGGCTGGCCGGCGCTCTGGCCGCGCTGGGTCAGCGTAATGTCTAACAGTCGGGCTGCCTTGCGTGCATCGTCATAGAACAGCTCGTAAAAGTCGCCCATCCGAAAGAACAGCAGGATGTCCGGCTGCTCGGCCTTGGCGGCGAAAAACTGCCGCATTAGCGGCGTATGCGCGGCGAGAGTGGGATCGGGCGTGGCGGACAAGTCAGTGGGCAACACGAGCGGCGCGACAGTATGCCAGCGGGTGGAGTCGCGAAGATGCAGTACCCAGTCGCGAAGCTGCCGCGGTTTACACAACGTGGTTGATCAAAGCGCCTCGCTTGGTGGACAGTGCTGCATGCGTGAGAAGTCACAAGCGGTTGATGTTTTGGTCATGGGCGCAGGTGCCATTGGCCTGTATCTCGGCGGGAGACTAGGGCTAGCTGGGCTGCGCGTACATTTTGTTGCGCGCAGTCCCGTTGTCCAGATGCTTCTTAAGGATGGGCTGCTGGTGACCACGCTGGAAGGCAGCAGTCAGCAACTCCCAGCGCGTCGATTGAGCGCGTCTGAGTCACTTGCGGATGCGCCGTCAGCCGCGCTGATTCTGTTGACCGTAAAAGGCTGCGCGACGCGATCGGCAGCCGAATCGATGGCCTTGGAGTGCGCGGGTGCAACACCTGTAATCTCGTTTCAGAACGGAGTCGACAACGTTGATCGCATTGCCGCCGCTGCACCAGAGCTGGTCGCGATTGCTGGAATGGTGCCGTTCAACGTCGTGCAGACTGCCTCGAGCCACGTTCGACAGACGACCAGCGGCCGCCTCGCGGCAACGCGCTGCGCCGTCACTGAGCAGTTCGAAAAGCACTTCATAGCGGCCGGTCTGCCACTCGAACTGCATGAGGACATGCGCCCCGTGCAGTGGGGCAAACTGTTGCTCAATCTCAATAATCCGCTGAACGCATTGGCCGGCATCCCGCTGATTGAAGAGCTGGAAGACCGCGCCTGGCGGCGCATCCTGGCTGATCTGCAAGATGAGGCGCTTATGGCGATGCGCGCTGCAGACATTCGACCGGCGCGGGTCACACCGCTGCCGACCCGGTGGCTGCCGAGCTTGCTGCGATTGCCGACGCCGCTGTTTCGCCGTTTGGTAAAGCGCATGTTGACGATTGATCCGCAGGCGCGCTCATCCATGTATGACGACCGGGTGCGCGGCCGGACAACCGAAATTGATGATTTGTGCGGTGCGGTCGTTCGTTTGGCGCAGGCCCACTCAACGCCGGCACCTCTCAATATTGCGTTGACCCAACTGCTGCACTCGGTGTCGTCTGCTCGTTTCTACATGGCCCAGGAGGTGGCGTCGATTTTGCGCGATTGCTTCGTCACGCTTGGACAAGCCCGGCGCAACTCGCTAGGGTGCCGCCATGAACGCCGTCACAGCCTCGAAATTTCCCGACGACAGCACCCTGCGCCTGCAGGCTGAAGCGCTAGGCCTCGCGCTCAAGCAGCGTCACCACACGTTGGTGACTGCTGAAAGCTGCACTGGCGGCTGGATCGCTAAAACGGTCACCGACATTCCGGGTTGTTCTGACTGGTTTGACTGCGGCATTGCGGCCTACAGCTATGAGGCCAAACAGGCGCTGCTGAGCGTGCGCGCCGAGACGCTGATGGAGCACGGCGCAGTCAGTCAGGAAACCTGTATTGAGATGGTCTCAGGGGCGTTGATCAATTCGGGTGCAAGCATGGCGGTTGCAGTCACGGGTATTGCCGGGCCATCGGGCGGAACGAGCGATAAGCCGGTCGGTACCGTTTGGATAGGCTGGAAACGCCGCGGTGGCTATCCCGAGGCGCGTGTATTTCACTTTGAAGGCGATCGTGACGCTGTGCGTCGGCAGACGGTGGCGACGGCGATGGATGGCTTGCTGCGACTGCTGGGCGCGCAGTGAGATCCTTCCTAGCTAGCGCGCGGCGACCGCTGGCCTAAATCGATCCGAACAAATTAGCGAGCCGGGGCGCTAATGGTGCCGATTGTTTGCAGCAATCGCCCAGCTACGTCCGGATGGCGCGGCGCGCATGGCGGAATGACCAGCGTGGTGTATTCCTCAAAGTGAGCGCTGGCCAGATCAGCCAGCTTCAGATGCTCAGCGCGGAAAGGCTCCACCGAAAGCCGTGACGCTTCGTAAAGAATGACATCGTGGTCGGCGGGGTAGTCGAGCTGCAAGCGCGCGACCAGCTTGTTTAGCTCTTCCGGCACGGCGTGAAAGCGCGTGCAGCTCGTGTCGCCGGTTAGCGCCACCTGCCACAGCAGCAACAGGCTTCTAGTATCAATCTGCCGGTCTTCAAGCAGGAACTGAGTTGCCTCAAGCGACTGCACGCCGGTGCGTCCAGGGTCGATGCCCAAGTCAGCATACAAGCACGCTTCAGACGAGATGCCCGGCTCCATGCGCGCGCTGTAGCCGGCCTCGCGCGCCTTGCGGACTATGGTGTGTGGCACATCGGCAAACACGCCGGGGTGCCCGTAAAAGACGGCGCACACGCGCTTACCTGAACGCACGTCGGCCATGATGGCCGCATCCATTTCGCGATAGGTGACCCGACGATCTTTGCCGACGGCGTAGTGGACACGCAGATCGATGGCGTCCGGGCGCATTTCGACGAGCATGGCGTGGGCTGCGCCATCGGTCAGCACAAACACGCGCTCTGCTTCTTGTATTTCGGAAAGGCAGCGCGGGCTTAGATGACGCCCTAACTGAATGCCACTGCCGACCACCACCAATCCCGACTCAGGTGCGCTAGCCGAGTGCAGCGTCGCGGCATCGACAACGCGATTCCGGCCGCTGCGCTTGGCCTGATAAAGGGCCATATCAGCGCTGCGCAAAATATCTTCGAGCGGCGCGTGCGATTCAGTTGCTTCGCATATGCCATAGCTCAGGCTGAAGTCCACGCTGTCGTCAAAAATGCTTACTGGCTGTATGCGCCGCCGTAAGTCTTCGACCAAAAAGCGCGCCTGATCAACGGTGCTATCAATCAGCACGGTGAATTCCTCGCCGCCGCTGCGTCCGATCACCGCCTGCTTCGGGAACACCTGATGCAGCAATGCCCCTAGCGCTCGCAGCACGGCATCGCCCGCGGCGTGGCCGTAGCGATCATTGATGTGTTTGAAATGGTCGATATCGGCAACGATGACGGTAAACGGCTTGAGCTCCCGGCGGCAAGCCTGCTGCAAGCTATGGCCGAGTCTTAGCGTGCTTTGGTGGTTGTAGAGCCCCGTCAGACCATCATGCTCTGACGCTTCACGGTATCGCCGGCGCTCGCTGGCGGTGCGAAATAAAACCGACACCAGCAGCCCTGACACTAACAGCAGTGACAGCAAACCCAGCCCCTGTAGCCACTGCATTTGCGAGCGAGCCTCGATCTCGGCCGTTTGCCGCTGACGTTCACTCTCCAGCTTAGAAATCTGTTGTTCCTTGGCTTGGGTGTCGAATTGGACCTGCAAGTAGCTGAGCCGTCGCGCGCGCGCATCACGCTCAAGTGTTTCCCGTGCTTCCTGTGATTTTTTGAGGTGCTGCAGTGCTTCCGCGGGGCGGCCCTCACGCTCCGCAATCTCGCTAAGCAGCGCCTGAATGAGCTCAATATTGTCCCAAGCCGACTGAGTTGCCATGGTCGGAAGGGCCGCATTGAGCAACTCGCTGGCCCGACCGAGGTCACCTTGCGTGTGCAGGATGGCTTCTGCGATGAGTGTGCTGGTTTCCAGCTCACCAAAAACGAAGCCCGCCGCAGCAAACCGCTCACGACTTTTGTTTAACCAGTCGAGTGCTTCAGCATAGAGTTCTTGGGCGAGAAGTGACTTGCCAACGCCTTTGTAACCATCGGCGACAAAGACGGGATCGCCGGCTCGGCCACAGGCATCAATCTGCTCGCGGCGAATGGTTTCCGCGTGGGCGGAGTGGCCTATGTCGTCCAACGCGATGCCATAGTCAGAGAGCGCAAGGCATTGATCGCGCGTGGTGCCTTCCTTTCGAGCCGAATCCAAGGCTTGCTCGGCGTAATCCAGCGCCGGGCGTTCCTCGCCAACGCGTGAGTACAGATAGGAAGCCATTCCCAAAAGCCGCGGATTGGGCGTTTCGACCTTTTCCATCAGCGCTAGGCCTTCCTGCAGCCAAACGAAGGCGCGCGGAAAATCCGCTACGTTGGTAGTCATATTGACCGCCAATGTCAGCGCGCGGATGCGAAGCTCCGGGTCTATCTTTCGTTTGAGCATCGCTTCGACCAGCGCTAGGCCGCTGGAATAGTCGCCCAGAAGCGCGAAATTTCGTCCCTCAACAAGTTCAATGCGGTAGAGCAGCTGGTCCGTTAGCGCGTTGCGATCAGCGCCCAGTGCCTCGATCAGCTTGGCTGATTCACGCCATGGCGCCGTTCGGTTCGCCTGTTCGATCGCTTCTACGCGCTGCTCTAAAGTACCTGGGTCTGGCATCGTCTGACTGGTTGCAGCGCCGACAACCGCCAGTAGCACAACGAGCACGATGATTGGCAGGCAGCGCGACACAGTTTCAGTCCGAGCGAAACGTGTCATTTCGGCCGCTCTATGGATATCAGTGAAACGGATATCAGTGAAACGCCGCCAGGGCTAGCTGTCGTAGGCTTTAACGGTGCTGTTGGTGGCAAATTGACCGTCTTTGAGCCCAGTCAAGCGTTTGATAGCTTCAAAATTTCTTTTGAGAAGTGCCTCGCGCTCTTCGTCCGTCAGTTTGAAGCCAGCTATGACGGATTCGGGGTCTTTCTCGTACTCGGCACTTAGCGCCGCATCGGCTCCGAGTTGTTTCATTAGCTGCAACAGATTGGACATCACATTCCCCAAAAGTGATCGCCGCTAATTCGCCATTGAACGCAGCCCTCACAAACTATCACAGCAGGTGAACAAATGTTTCACGGCTGACCGTCATGAGGCCGGAAATTTCCTACATCAATGACCGTCATCTGCCGACGGTGCTTAAACACCGTGTGGGATACTGTGTTCATCGACGGCCGGTAACGGCATTCCGATTTCGACGTGTCGCAGCTTTTGAGACCTCTGACGGTCAGGCTGCCACCAACCCAATCAAAGGAACTCCTGTGGACGACAACAAAAAGCGTGCCTTGGCGGCTGCCCTGACCCAAATCGAGCGCCAGTTTGGTAAGGGTGCTGTGATGCGAATGGGTGACCAAGTCGCTGAAATTACAGAGGTTATCGGCACGGGTTCGCTGATGCTGGATATTGCGCTCGGCATTGGCGGTCTGCCAAAAGGCCGCGTGGTCGAAATTTACGGGCCGGAGTCGTCTGGCAAAACTACGCTAACCCTCCAAGCGATCGCCGAATGCCAGAAGACCGGCGGCGTGTGCGCCTTTATCGACGCCGAACACGCGCTTGATCCGGTATACGCCACCAAGCTCGGCGTCAAGGTTGAAGACATGCTGGTGTCGCAGCCCGATACCGGCGAGCAGGCGTTAGAAATCGCCGACATGCTGGTTCGCTCAAACGCCGTCGACATGGTGGTCATCGATTCGGTCGCCGCGCTGACGCCTAAGGCGGAAATCGAAGGCGAGATGGGCGATCAGCTGCCTGGCCTGCAGGCGCGCCTGATGAGTCAAGCGCTGCGCAAGCTGACCGGCAATATCAAGCGCAGCAACTGCTTGATCATTTTTATCAATCAGCTGCGTATGAAGATCGGCGCGATGATGCCGGGGCAAAGCCCGGAAGTGACCACCGGCGGCAACGCGCTGAAGTTTTACGCCTCGGTGCGCCTCGACATTCGCCGCATAGGCGCGATCAAGAAGGGCGACGAGATCATTGGCAATCAGACCAAGATCAAGGTCGTCAAGAACAAGCTGGCACCGCCGTTCAAACAAATCGTCACTGAGATCCTTTATGGCGAAGGCATCTCGCGCGAGGGCGAGCTGATCGACATGGGCGTTGAGGCCAAACTGGTCGATAAAGCCGGCGCTTGGTACAGCTGCAACGGCGAGCGCATTGGGCAGGGCAAAGAGAATGCGCGGCAGTACCTGAAAGACAATAAAAAGATGGCGGAAGAGCTCGAAGCGAAGCTGCGCGAGCTGTATGTGCCGCAGGTGGCTGATCGTGAAGAGGCCGATGAGGGCTGAGTGCGGATGAGATGAGCGAAAGCGCGCCAACGCTCGACAAGGAGTGCTGGCAGCGCGCGCTCGCGGCGCTTAATCGTCGCGAGCATTCGCGGCATGAGTTGGCCGGCAAACTCGCGGCGAAAGGCTTTGAGCGCGAACAGATCGAGCCCGTATTGGGTGCCTTGATCGATAAGGGATGGCTATCCGACGCCCGCTACGCGGGTGCGATGGCGAGAACCCGTGCAGCAGGCGGGCAGGGGCCGCGTCGTATTGCGGTTGAGCTAGCGCGCAAAGGCGTTGATGCAGACCATGCGGACGCGGCCTTAGCGTCTTGTGAGGTGGACTGGCGCACGCAGGCGCGCACGCTGGTAACAAAACGGTTTGGCGAGGACGACCTGCATGGCGGCCCCTTGGCCCGCAAAGCGATGGATTTTCTGCTACGTCGCGGGTTCGATATCGATACCGCGCGCCGCGCGCTGCGGCCTGACGAGTACTGACCCCTCGTTCGCGGTGAAGCGTTTGGGGTCAGGCAAAATCAATTGATCGCGCCTCTAGTGGGCAAACGGTTGGCATTCACGTTGCCAACTTGCCCTATCGCCCTCATCCTTTACGGCTGACCTTCGTTTGCTCCGATCAAACTGCCACCTATGAAAACCAGTGCTGACATCCGCCGCGACTTCCTTGAGTTCTTTCAATCCAAAGCGCACACCATCGTGCCGTCTAGTTCGCTGGTGCCCGGAAACGATCCCACGCTGCTGTTCACCAACGCCGGCATGGTGCAGTTTAAGGACGTCTTCTTAGGCGGCGAGAAGCGTAGCTACACGCGAGCAGTGACTTCGCAGCGCTGCCTGCGCGCGGGCGGCAAGCACAACGATTTGGACTCGGTCGGCTATACGGCCCGCCATCACACGTTTTTCGAAATGCTCGGCAATTTCAGCTTTGGTGACTACTTCAAGCGTGAGGCCATTGCCTACGCGTGGGAGCTCCTAACGGTCGTCTGGCGGCTGCCAGCGGACAAACTGCTGGTCACCATCTATCACACCGACGACGAAGCTTTCGACATCTGGCACAAAGAAATAGGCGTGCCGGCAGATCGCATCATCCGCATCGGTGACAACAAGGGCGCGCCATATGCGTCCGACAATTTTTGGCAGATGGCCGATACGGGCCCGTGCGGCCCTTGCAGTGAAATCTTCTTTGATCATGGGGCGCATATTCCGGGTGGACCGCCGGGTTCGCCGGATGAAGACGGCGATCGCTTCATCGAGATTTGGAACAACGTTTTCATGCAGTTTGATCGCCAGCCCGATGGCACGCTGGTGCCGCTGCCGGCACCCTGCGTTGACACCGGCATGGGCTTGGAGCGTGTTTCGGCGATCCTCCAGCACGTTCACAGCAACTACGAAATAGATCTGTTCCAAACGCTGATCAAGCGGGCGTCAGCGTTGACGTCAACTGAAGATCTTGAGAACAAGTCGCTGCGCGTCATTGCCGATCACATTCGCGCCTGCGCCTTCCTAATCGTCGACGGCGTGTTGCCCAGCAACGAAGGGCGCGGCTACGTGCTGCGGCGGATTATTCGTCGGGCGTTGCGCCACGGTTGGATGCTCGGGTTTCGCGGCTCGTTTTTTTATCAAATGGTTGAGCCCTTGGTCGGGCTGATGGGTGAAGCGTATCAAGAGCTGATCGCGAAACGAGATTTGATCGAGCGTGCGCTACGCGCGGAGGAAGAGCGCTTTGCCGAAACGCTGGATTCGGGGATGAAGATATTCAACGACATCGCCCCGAAGTCAGGCGCGCGTATTTCTGGCGACGATGCCTTCAAGCTCTACGATACCTACGGGTTTCCGGTCGATCTCACCGCCGACATGGCGCGCGAGCGCGGCATGAGTGTGGATATGGCGGGTTTCGAGGCGGCAATGGCCAAGCAGCGCGATCAGGCGCGCTCAGCGAGCAAGTTTGCCGCCGCCGGCAACCTGCCGTCGGAACTCGTAGCGCGAATGACGCCAACGCAGTTTGCCGGCTATGAGGGGCTCGATCAGGATGGCTGCCGCATCATTGGTTTGCTGCGCGACGGACTTAGCGTTGAGCGCATCGAAACGGGCGATCAAGCGGTGGTCATTCTCGACAGTACTCCGTTTTATGCCGAGTCGGGCGGGCAAATGGGCGATGTTGGCCTGCTACTAGATGCCAGCGATGATCGTTTTGACGTCAGCGACACACAGAAATTCTCGGCGGTTTTCCACGGACATGTGGGGCGACTGGCAACCGGCAGTTTGAGCGTCGGCGCGCGCGTGTCGGCCCGCGTGGATGGCGAACGCCGTCAGGCAATTGTGCTCAACCATTCCGCCACCCATCTTTTGCACGCTGCGCTGCGGCAGGTATTGGGCGACCACGTCTCCCAGAAAGGGTCGCTGGTCGCGCCCGATCGTCTGCGCTTCGATTTCGGGCATTTTCAAGCGATCACTGCGGACGAGCTTGCGCAAGTCGAACACATCGTCAATACCCAAATTCGCGCCAACGCGGAAGCCGAAGTCCACCACATGGGCATGCAGGAGGCGATTGATTTTGGCGCGATGGCGCTGTTTGGTGAGAAATATGGCGAGCACGTGCGTGTGCTGAAGATGGGTGATTTTTCCACTGAGCTGTGCGGCGGCACCCACGTTCATCGCGCAGGTGATATCGGCTTGCTGAAGATTGTCTCTGAGGGCGGTGTTGCTTCTGGCGTGCGGCGCATTGAGGCGGTAACCGGCGCGGGCGCACTTGCTTACGTCGCCGATGAAGAGCGACGACTCGACGAGATGGCAGTACTGCTGGGCGGCAGCGCAAGCGACGTGGTCGATAAGCTGCGCCAGCTTTTTGATCGACAGAAAAAGCTCGAGAAAGAGCTGGAATCGTTCAAAGCGAAAGCGTCCGCAGCGGCAGCAGCAGATCTCGCCGGCAGCGCAATCACGGTCGCAGGCGTGAAGGTGGTTGCTGCGCGTCTAGAGGGTATGGATCCGAAGGCGCTGCGGGACAGCGTTGACCAGCTGAAGAGCACGCTTGGGGATGCGGTTATCGTGCTGGCGGCGGCCGCTGGTGGCAAAGCTTCTTTGGTGGCGGGCGTCAGCGGCGAAGCGCAGAAAAAGGTTAGGGCAGGCGACTTGGTTGCGCACATCGCTGGCCAGATCGGCGGCAAGGGCGGCGGCCGCGCGGATATGGCACAGGGCGGCGGTGACGACGGCACGTCGTTGGTCGCAGCGCTAGCGCAGGTGCCCGAATGGATCGCCGCAAAGCTCGCATCGTGACGCGCTTCATTGCAGCGTTCGGAGCGCTTCGTTAGTATCAGGCCGTCATCGCGTCGCACAGTCGGCACGAGGCGAAGGACTGCCGGCATCGCGGGAGGCGATGAGTAATGCGATCAGACATAGAGCGTCTTATCGCCAGGGAGGCATCACATGTTGATATTGACGCGCCGCGTTGGCGAGACGCTGGTGATTGGTGACCAAGTCACCATCACCGTGTTGGGTGTGAAGGGAAATCAGGTTCGCGTGGGCATCAATGCACCGAAAAACGTGCCCGTACACCGCGAAGAAATCTACCAGCGCATCCAGCGTGACTGTGCAGATGGCACGGCCTCGGCGGTAGAACTTTCCGACTCTGTGCCGGAAAGCTGACCGCAAATTTGTTTCGCCTGTTTACGCAACGCCTGCGGGTCAGTAAACTTGCCGGTCTGCCAGCGTGCTTCGCACCTAAGCAGCAGCGTTTGTTGGAGTGGTGCCCGAGCGGCCGAAGGGGCTCCCCTGCTAAGGGAGTATAGGGTCAAAAACTCTATCGAGGGTTCGAATCCCTCCCACTCCGCCACCTGTTTTAGGTGGCGTGCTTAAGTGATTGACGGGCCATGATTGCCGGCCAGCCGGCAGCTCATCCATCGCCAGCAACTGACGTCCCGGCGCGTAATGCCTGCATTGTTGAAAACGCGCAACTTCGCCATGTCCGCAATCCTGATTGTCGTGCAGCGTGTGAGCTGCTGTGTCCTTGGTGCCCAATAGCAGCCAACTAAATCGTGCGCGCTTTCGTATTGCCATCCCATTGGCAGGCTGATCCGGCAGCATTGAAACTGGGGCCATCTCAGGGATGCAGTGGGACTTTGGGGTACCCTTAGACCTCAATCGTGCTGTGACAATTGTTTTGATATGGCCTGTTCTTGTTCTGAGCAACGGTTGGTGGGTCGCCTAAGCGGCGGTCACCATGCTGTGCTGTCGTGCTGAAAATTCGTCATCCATCTTTCTGGAGTAGCCCAATGCGCAACTGGATCGTCTCGTTGTTGTTGCTGTGTGCATCAACGCCTGGCTTTACTCAGGCGCTACTAGGCGCGAACCCCGGCCCGTCGAACAACGGCGGCAGCGTCGGCAGCGCCATTTTTTTTGACATTGAAGCCAACACCGGAGTGGTCATCAACGGTCTGACAGCCGCTACCGATGCCGCACCGGGAGCCACTTTTAATGTTCGGATCAGCACCCGCGCAGGCACCGCGCTAGGTGGTCCGGTAGACATGGGCCCCGGTAGCTCTAGCGCCGGATGGACCGTGCAAGGGACGGTGCTCGCAACCCAAGGCAGTGGCGAGATCTCGTTGCCATTCACTATCCCAGAACTGCCGATCGCTGCAGGCCAGGTGCTGGGCGTTGCGGTTGAGTTTCTTGATATCAGTCAGAACTACTTTGGCACCGCCACGCCGCCTGTGGAGGTTTACAGCAATCCGAACCTAATCCTGCGTACTGGCGATGCTCGCTCGGTGCCGTTCACCACAACGGGCAGCTTTTTCACCTCACGCGCGCTGGTCGGTTCCGTGCGTTATCGACTCGCCGATGCGGTGCTGCCGGCCAATCCCGGCCCCAGCAACAACTCCCTTGGCAGTGGTGGAGGCTTGTTCTTCAATCTGCAGTCGTCCACCGGCGCGGTGGTGACCGGGCTGACCACTGCGAGCTTAGCGCCCGCCGGTAGCAGTTTCCAGATTGAGGTCTTCACCCGCGACGGTACGGCCCTGGGCAATGTCACGGGCAGCGGTCCGGCCACCTCGATGGCCGGCTGGACGTCGCGCGGCACCGTGGATGCACGCCAAGGGCCTGGTCAAATCTCGCTGCCCATCACGCTGCCTCCGCTGACTGTGGCGCCAGGACAGACGCTCGGGGTTGGGTTGCGGTTCGTGGGCTTCGGGCCGCGCTACTTCGGTACTGCAACACCGCCGTTGGAAACCTATACCAGTCCCGGCCTCACCGTGGTCACGGGCGACGGCGTCACCGCGCCGTTCACCACCAGCGGTGAGGTATTTAGTTCGCGCGCCCTAGTTGGCTCCATCAGCTGGCGCCCGTCCGGTCAAATACTGCCTGCAGCACCGGGTCCCAGCGACAACTTTGGCGGCACCGGCTTTGGCCTGTTCATGAATTTTCAGGCGATTACCGATGTGGTGATCACCGGCTTGAATACCGCGACCCAAGCGCTGCCAAACGCCGACTTCCAGATGCAGATCTTCACCCGCAGCGGCAGCACCCTAGGCGGAACGTCGACCACCGGACCTACCAGCAGCAATGCGGGCTGGACGCTGCACGCCACTGTCAGCGGCCGCCAGGGTGCAACCGGGCAAGTCTCGCTACCCATCGCGATTCCAGACCTGCCGGTCAGTGCTGGCCAGACCATGGGAATTGCGCTGGTATTCGTGAATGTCGCACCAGCGTATGTTGGCAATGGGGTCAGCACACCCACCACCTATAGCAATGGGAATATGCGGTTGATCACCGGGGAAGTGAAGCAGATGCCTTTCACGACCACTGGTTCGTACTTTGTCTCAAGGCAATTGCTGGGCAACCTCTTCTACCGCGGCGAAACCACGATATTTAGGAATGGTTTTCAGTAAGTACTGACGGTCCCGCCGCAGACTTCGCGGCTGCGGCGGGACTGCTTTTGAATATCGTGCCGGCTCAAAGAGTCGAGATGAGGCGTCATTGCAGGCAAGCTTTGAGCAGGGGCCTATGCGATACCGGCGCGAGTTCTGCATTCGCGACGCGATTTTGGCTCCGCAAATGTTCCGCGCCCGCACCCAGAGGCGCAGTCAATGCCATCCATTTTTGGCATTTTTGGAAACGGCAACCCCTAATCTATCAACGACTTAGGGGTGAGATGGTGGAGGTGGGGGGAGTTGAACCCCCGTCCGAGAGCACTAAATCTCCGGCGCTACATGCTTAGCTCGTTGTTAGATCTCGGCGGACGGCAACACAACGTGCGAGGCACACCGTCAACCACACCCGCTTTATTTAGACAGCTGCTGGCGGGTCGCCACCGCTATCGATCCCGTGATAATGACCCTACATCCGCGAGCACAGGCACAAGCGGGTTCGGGGCTAGGCCTTAAGCGGCCAGTGCGTAGACGTCGTCGTTCGCGTCTAAAGTTTTGCTGCTGGATTTACGAGGAAAGCGGCCCCCTCGGCATGCTCCGGTCGACATCGCAACCCCCGTCGAAGCCAGGACACCCCCGGTTCTAACGGTCGCTTGAACGACCTGCGCCGAGAATGATGGGGGTCAAGCGGCAGTAGCACAAGCGATGCGTGTGAGCCGCGTTCAGAAACTTCAGTGCGCCCGTGTCGCAGCCGTGTATCTCGGAGCGCGCTTATCGCTCCGCGCTAACGAATCCCAAACCCCAAACCCCAATTCAGGAATCCCAATTCAGGAGTCAGGAATCACGCCTCGCGGTTATGCCGCCGCATCGTGCGCTGTTTTTCGCGCGCCCAGTCGCGGTCGCGCGCGGTGTCACGCTTGTCGTGCTCTTGCTTACCCTTGGCGAGCGCCAGCTCGAGCTTCACCTTGTTGTGACTCCAATACATCGTGGTGGGCACCAGCGTGTATCCCTCGCGCTCTAGGCTGCTGGAGAGGCGATCAATTTCGCGCCTATGCAGCAGCAGCTTGCGGGTGCGACGGTCGTCCGCCACTACATGCGTGGATGCCGAAATCAGCGGGGTGATCTGCGCGCCAAACAAAAACATCTCGCCGCCGCGCACAATGGCGTAGGACTCGCCAATGTTGGCGCGGCCGGCGCGAATGGCCTTGAGTTCCCAGCCCTGCAGCGCGAGTCCCGCCTCGAAGCGGTCATCCAAATGATAGTCGTGGCGCGCGCGCCGATTGAGCGCAATCGTTCCGCCGCCCTTGGTTTCGCTATCCTTTGCAGTCTTCTTAGCCATGCTGGTTCCGTGCTTGTGAATCGATTGTCGCTGATTGTCTGCGTGTTGAGTGAGGCGGTGCGGTGAGTCGTGTCGAGCGTTCGGCCTTAGTGCGCTGCAGCGCGCAACGAATGTTCGCGTTGATCAATGAGATTTGGGCTATCCCGCGCGTTTCTCCTGGTGCGCCGACGCTGAAGTGCTCGAACGCGATGCGTCTTCGATGTTGGCAAGGCTTGATTTGCGGTTTGCGGGCCTGCAATCAAGCTTTACGACCCGTAATTCTTGGATTGAGAACCAGAAAATTGAGCTCGCTCTGGTTGAAGGGCCATTCAGCGCGCTCAGTGGACGTTGGCAGTTTGATGCCCTAGCTGCGGATGCTTGTCGCGTTTCGCTCCTGCTGGACTTTGAGTTTGCGGGTAGGTTGATCGGCGGCGCGCTGGCCAGCGGATTTCGCGGCTTAGCGGATCGACTCGTGGACGATTTTGTCAGCGCGGCACGTCGCGAACAGACCGCCAATGCCTGAGTCCCGAGCAGGCTTGATACATGTGCAAGTGATCCACGCGCGACCAGAACGGCAGTGGCTGATCCCACTTGATGTGCCACACGGATGCACGGTCGGCGAGGCTATTAAGCTGTCAGGCATTCAAGCCTTGGTGCCTGATATCGACATTGCGGAACGTCGGGTTGGAATCTTTTATCGACTGTGCGCACTCGATACGACATTGCGCTCGGGTGATCGCGTAGAAATCTACCGGCCGTTACTGAACGATCCGAAAGATGCGCGGCGAAAGCGCGCAGCGGGTGAGGTCTAGCAGGCGAGCGATCGGCAGGCGAATCAAGAGAGGAACTGGTTAGCCTCGGCTTTTCTTCTTCTTTTTTTCGTCGCGCGGCAGGTTGCCGTAGCGGCGCATTTCCTTCATTAGCTCTTCGTCGGCCTCGGGGAAGTAGTCACCCGTAATGGTTGCCAGCGTGTCGCCTTGGAAGGTCAGCACTAGCGCTTTGACGTCCGTATCGCCACCGCGCTTGCGCACAGAAGCGATGTAATCCCAGCGCGAATTGTGAAACGGGTCCTGCACGGACGGGCTGCCAAGCAGCGCAAACACTTGGCGCTTGCTCAAGCCTGGTTCCAGCTGCTCGACCGCCTCGGATTCAAGCAAATTGCCCTGATAGACATCCACTTTATAGATCACGCCGCAGCCGCTCAATGTGAGGCCGATCAACAAGGCTAGGCAGAGTTTCAGCATGCGGGAGAAGTCGTGAGCGCGCCGATTGGCGGGAGCCCGATGATACACTAGGGACCCCGGGCGGCTGCCGCGCTGACGGGTTTCGTTCAGTCGCGATTG
>JBBSIY010000005.1:0-31604 GCA_038257785.1 Lysobacterales bacterium | reverse complement strand
CGCGGCGCTGGGCCAGGCGGTGACCTGCACGATTGCGAGCGGGCTGAGCAACGTCGCGCCGAACAACACGGTGGCGTTTGTGATCCCGGTGACGCCGACGGCGGCTGCACAGCCGAGCGTGACGAACACGGCGACGGTGAGTGGCGGTGGCGATCCGGGTTGCCCGGCAGCAGCACGCTGCGCGAGCACGGTGATCACACCGCTGTTCAACCTGCAGCTCGTTAAAGCGGTTGACTCCGTTGATCCGTCAGGTCCGAACAGCTTTGTTGCTCGCTATACCCTGACGGTGACCAACTCAGGCAACGCGGCAGGTGCCTACACGCTGAACGATACGCTCGGCTTCACCACCCAAGGAGTTACGTTCAACGGAAATGCGCAGGTAGCGACGACCGGTGGCAGCGTTAATCCGGCGATTGCTGGCGGTTACACGCCGGCGAATGGCACAACCGTTCAGCTGTCGGTCGCCAATCTGGCTATCGCCCCTGGCGCTACGCATACCTACACGTTGGCAGTACCGATTAGCGTCAACTCAGCGACGCTCGGCAATGGCACGTGCACCGGTGGCCCAGGCAACGGATTGTTCAACGCCGCAACCGTGACCGGCACCATCGGTCTCAATAGCAATGCCTGCGCGCCAATTGCCATTGATGGTCAACCGGCCATTCGCCTCCTGAAGACCGTCGAGCTTGCGGTTGACGTCAATATGAACGGCTTTGGTGACGTTGGCGACGTACTTAACTACGCGCTGGAGATCTCGAACGTCGGCAGTCAACCGCTGGGCACGCTGCGTCTGGTCGATCGTTTTGTGAACGACCTCGTCTGCGATCCAATGACGGTGGGCGGTCAGCCGATAACGGTACTTCTGAACGATCAGATATTCTTCGGCACGTTCGAGCCGTTTGGAGCGAGCCCGTTGATTCCTGGTGATTCGGTACAGTGCTGGGCGACGCACACCTTGACGGCTGCGGACGTAGCGGCTCGCCGCGTCACCAATACGGCCAGCGCGTCAGGTGAGGGTACGTCCGGTGGCTTCGTCACCTCCAACAGCACTGCTATCTACTCGGCCTTCCCATGAGCACATCCATCAATTACGAAACGAAGAGGTGGGTGGGCATGGCCGCAGGTGGTGATGCCTGCGGTCAGCCTGCCGAACATCGCACGCCTCAAGCAGCCACCACGCTTGACGAAACCAGTCACGTCCGGAGTACACGAATGAAGCTGGGACTTACGAAATCGTTGGCAGCGCTCGCGCTAGGCTTTGCGGCAGTGGGTAGCGTTGGCGCTCAAGGGCTTCGTGTTGTGGTCGAAGGTTCGGCAGGGGTGCTTATCGAGAATCGCGATGTCGAGCCGCTAAGCGCTATCTCCCTATTCCCTGGAATTGGCTGGACGATCGATTGCTCCGGTGGCACAGGCGTGTCATCGAATCGAATCGGTGTGCTGCGCAATGGAGATGCTCAGCGTTGCGCAGGCGACGCTTCGGGTGCAGCGCGCAGCACGGGAGTGGTCGCTAGCGCGACGCGCTCTAACGGCGGCATCCGCTTGTCGCACGCAAGCCGCTCCGTGTTGCTGGCACCGGGCGAGGGCATTGTCGTCGTCGCCGGTGGTTCGGTGCACAACGACGCCGATATCGACGGACGCTTGGATGCCGGTGAGACCATCGCCTACCACTACACCTTGCTCAATCTTGGTGACCTAGCGCTGTCCGGCTTGGCGCTTATTGATCAATCAGGCGCGGTGACGTGCCCGCAGACTACGCTGGCTGTAGGCGCGTCGATGGTGTGCACGCGCACCTACACAATCACCGCGGCCAATCAAACCGCTGGCTTAATCATCAATCAGGTAGATGTTGACGGTACCGACAGTGCTGCACGACCAGTGGGCGCGACCGACGTCATCGTCAGTCAAAATCTTGCCGGGCGCGCCGACGTGCGAATTTTCAAGAGCCCGCGCATTGCCAACGATGTCGACAACAACAACATTACGAGCGTAGGCGACTTGGTTGAATACACGTTCGTAGTGAAGAACAGCGGCGCGGAAGCGCTTAATTCCGTCAACTTGTTCGAGCCAGATCCAACGCGCATAGATACGCCGATCTCGTGCGCACCGACCACGCTCGGCGGCGGCACTTTTGCTGGCATCGGCACTGGCAGCATCGCGTCTACTGACGTCCTGTTGTGTACCGCGCAATACACAGTGCGCGCCAGTGACGCGACTATCCGGCAGGTGTTGAACGTGGCGGAAGTGCGCGCGCAGGCGCCGGTTGGTGGAACCGTCATCGGCACCGCTTCCTCGGCTGTCGTGGTGCCCGTACCGCCGCAGATCGGCGTTTCTAAAGCGCTGGTTAGCAACGTCGGTATAGGCCCCGGCCCCTATGCCGTGCGCTATTCAATCGTGGTGCGCAATTTCGGTACCGTTGGGTTGCTGCAGGTGCAGACCACCGACGATCTGCAACAGACGTTCCCGCTGCCGGTGACATTTACTGTGGACAGTGTCCAGGTAGTCTCAGGCACAGGCGTAGCCAATGCGGCTTACAACGGCACCACCGACATTAATCTGCTGGATGCGGCGCAATCTTCGCTGGCGCCGGGAACTTCGCTGGCGATTGATTTAAGGGTAACCGTCAGCCCGGGAGCGTTGACAGGGCCGTTTCTCAATCAGGTCATTGCAACGGGTCGCGACAGCATCAATCAAAGCGTGGCCGATGTATCGACTACGGGTAGCAACCCGGATCCCAACGGAGACGGTGATCCGGATGAGGACGATCCGACACCGGTCGTGTTTGACCCGCTTATTCCGCCAACGTTTGTGCCGGCCACATCGCCGTTAGCGCTACTGCTAATGTTGCTAGTGGTTGGCTGCGTGGCAGTTCGCGCACGTCCCCGCAGCTAACTACGCATCGACGAACGAAAAAGAAGAGCCGGCATCGCCGGCTTTTTTTTTGCCGTGTGAGCCTTCGGGAAATTCGCGAGGGCCAGTCATGCTGCCTATACTTTGCGCGCCCTTAGCGGCGATCGACCACACTTATCGCGCTCGCTGGCACTCCTATTATTCCTGTCTGCAATACCTCACGGACCCACTATGAGACTGCATCTACGAAATATCCGATGCCAAGCGCTCGCGCTTGTCGCGTTGGTATGCGCCTGCGCCTCCGCCAATCACGCGATGGCGCAGACGCGTGGATTCACTGCGGAAGACATGGTCGTGCTGGATCGGGTCTCCGATCCCCGTCTGTCCCCAGATGCGCAGCAGCTCGCTTTCACCCTGCGTGAGGCGGATTACGAGGCCAATAAGGCCAGCACCTCGATCTGGCTACAGCCGGTTGCCGGCGGCAACGCCCGACGATTGACGGTAAGCGGCAGCAGCGCCAACACCCCGCGCTGGTCGCCGGATGGCAAAAGTCTCTACTTTCTGTCTGCTCGTTCCGGATCAACGCAGCTTTGGCGTCTAGACATGGCAGGTGGCGAAGCCCAGCCGGTTAGTTCGGCCGAAATGGATGTCGGCAGCTACGCGATATCGCCCGACGGCAAGTCAGTGGCGCTGAGTTTTGAGGTATTCACGGACTGCGCGGATGTCGCATGCAGCAAAGCGCGGCTAGACGACGAGGCGAAGCAGAAGCAGTCGGGTCTGACGTTTGATCGTCTGTTTGTACGCCATTGGGACACGTGGAAAGACGGTAGGCGCCATCAGCTGTTCGTTGCCCGTCTGGGCGCTGACGGCAAGGTCAGCGGCGCGATGAAGCGAATCAGTCGCGGTATCGACGGCGACGTGCCGACCAAACCATTTGGCGGCGATGAAGACTACACATTCGCGCCCGACGGCCGCTCAATGGTGTTTGTCGCGCGCATCGCCGGCAAGTCCGAGGCTTGGTCAACCAATCTCGATCTATTCAGTGCGAGCATTGACGGCGACGACGCACCGCTCAACCTGACGCAGGCCAACTCGGCGCACGATAGCCATCCGGTCTTCGCGAAAGATGGCAAAACGCTTTACTACGTGAGTATGAAGCGGCCGATGTTCGAGGCAGATCAGCTGGCGATCAAAGCGTTGGATTTGGCCACCGGCAGCGTTCGCGATGTAGCACCGAAGTGGGATGCATCGGCGGGCGGCATCACCTTAAGCAGTGACGGTAAACGCATCTACACGACCTCAGGCGAGCTTGGTCGGCACCCGCTGTTTGCGGTCGACGTTAAAACCGGCAGCGTCAGCGCGATTGCAGGCGATGGCGCAATTGAAGGCTTTGACGTGCGTGGCGCCACTCTCGCGTTTGTTCGCAGCACGCTTGCCGGTCCCGCGCAGCTGTTCGTCGCTGCTGCCGATGGCTCGAAGGTGCGCAAGGTCAGCAGTTTCAACGCCGAGAAGTTGCACGATGTAGCGTTTGGCGAGTTTGAGCAGTTCAAGTATCCGGGCTGGAATGATGAAACGGTGCACGGTTTCGTGATGAAGCCATGGAACTTTGAACCCGGCAAAAAGTACCCGGTGGCGTTTCTAATTCATGGCGGACCGCAGGGCTCATTCGGCGACTCGTTTCACTATCGATGGAATCCGCAGACGTATGCCGGGCAGGGCATGGCGGTAGTGTTTATCGACTTTCACGGCTCGACCGGATACGGCCAAGCGTTTACCGACTCGATCTCTGGGGATTGGGGCGGCAAGCCGCTCGAAGATCTGAAAAAAGGCTGGGCCTTTGCGCTGCAAAAATTCGACTATCTAGATGGCGGCAACGCCTGCGCGTTGGGCGGCAGCTATGGTGGCTACATGGTCAACTGGATCGCCGGCAACTGGCCTGATGCGTGGAGGTGTTTGGTGTCGCACTCCGGCATTTTCGACAATCGCTCGATGGCGTACTCAACCGAAGAGCTTTGGTTTAGCGAATGGGACTTCGGCGGTCCGCAGTTTCAGGTGCCGGGCAACTATGAGAAGCACA
This sequence comes from Lysobacterales bacterium, assembly GCA_038257785.1. Taxonomy (GTDB): domain Bacteria; phylum Pseudomonadota; class Gammaproteobacteria; order Xanthomonadales; family Xanthomonadaceae; genus JANNWF01. The sequence continues at coordinate 26,680 of JBBSIY010000005.1, read as the reverse complement.
ATCCGGTGAACCACGTCGCCAGCTGGCGCGTTCCGATGCTGGTGGTGCACGGTCAGCTTGATTACCGCGTGCCCTTGGAGCAAAGCCTAAGTGCGTTTAGTGCGCTGCAGCGACAGGGTGTGGAGAGCAAGTTTCTCTACTTCCCAGATGAGAATCATTGGATTCTCAAGCCGCAAAATTCGGTGCAGTGGCACAACGAAGTCAACGCGTGGCTGGAGCGTTGGACGACTGCGCAATAGGAGTTCTGGCGGGTCGTTCCTAGCGTAACTGCCCGCCGTGATTCTATGCCTCATCGCGGAATCAGATGGGTGGCTGTGACACGAAGAGCGGGCCGCGAACGTTAAATACGAGCCGTCGCACCCGCGAAGGCGGGTGCCCAGCGACTCCCGCTCTTGCTTAACACCTCACGTGAGCGCAATTTCCTGCCACACGTCCAGTCACTACGGGAGGATGTAAGCCGCTACTTGCTTAGTCGCCGTAGCAGGAGACAGCCAAAGTCGCTAGGCACCCGCCTCCGCGGGTGCGACGGCAGGCGCACCGCCACCGGCGCCCAAACCCGCCCGATTGGCCCGGCACTGCTGCACGAATAGCCCTTTCTACAGCCAGCGCGCTTTCTTCAGGGTGAAGAAAAGACCTACGCATATGGCTAAGGTCACCCCCAGCACAACCCAATAGCTGTAGCGTCCGGCCAGCTCCGGCATGTGCTCGAAGTTCATGCCGTACCAGCTAGTGACCAAGGTGGGTGCGGCAAATAAGCCGGCCCAGCCGGCAAGCCGTTTGACGATTTCGCCTTGCGCCGCGGTTACCAAAGAAAGGTTGACAGTCATTGCCGCCGTGAGCATTTCGCGAACGGTATCGACCGCTTCGTTGACGCGGACAACGTGGTCCAAGACGTCGCGGAAATACAGCCGTACGTCGTCGTTGATCAGTCCCGGATGAAAGCGAACCAGCTGATGCAGAATGTCCTGCATAGGCGCAACAGCCATCCGCAGCGTCACTAGCTCACGCTTTAGCTCGTAGAGTCGCTGGATCGTTTCGCGCTTGTAGGTTTCCGAGAAGATGTCCTTTTCTAGGACTTCCAGCTCGCGCTCAAACTCACGGACGATGGGCATGAAGTTGTCGACGATGAAGTCGAGCACGGTGTACAGCGCGTAGCTTGGGCCGAGCGCTAGTAGCTCAGGCTCACGCTCGCCGCGCGCACGCGCTGGCGCGTATGACAGCGACGCGCCATGCCGAATGGTGAGCAGCGAGCACTTCGCCAAGAAGATATGCGTTTCGCCAAACTCGATGTGGCCGTTGACCAGCTGTGCGGTATGCACGGCTATGAACAGCCCATCGCCGTAGACCTCTATCTTCGGGCGCTGGTGAGCATTTGCGGCGTCCTCTATGGCCAGGTCGTGCAGGCCGAACTCTTCCTGCATCACGTCCAGCATGGCGTCGTCCGGCTCGTGCAGACCAATCCAAACAAAGCCCTCGCCTTCGTCGATGCGGTCGCTAATGGCCTCGATAGTGAGCGCTGGTAGGCGCGTGCCATCTTTTGAATACGCGGCGCAGTTGACCACGGCCGGAGTGGCGGCTGACGCTTTAGATGAGGAGGGGTGCATTGGCGCAGTTTAGCGCTTCATTTGACCGCTGACCCCTGGGATCTATTTCACGAGAGGCAAAAAAAACGCCGCCCGATGACAGCGGGGCGGCGTGGAAAAATTAGCGCAACGTTGACGGTGCGCGGTTTGGTCGGCGCTAGTCTAGTCGGCGCTGATCTGGTCGTATCTTAAGGATATGAGCGCCCACCGATTAGGGCGCTGAGGTACTCGCTAAGGTCGCTCGAGACCGTTGTGGTGGGTGGGATAGGGAAGGGTGCGCCGGTTGTGTTGACTGTCGATGTCGTATTGCTGGTGGTGCGGAAACCGCCGATGCTGGGATGCGCCCACTGCGTCACCGTCGCGTCGATGTTCGTTTGCACCGAAAAGCCGCCGGTGGAGATCGTCGTATCAGCCTTAAAGCTCGTGTCGAACTTGCAGGCGTTACTGAAGGTGCCGGCCGGTACGGTCTGTGTCTCGGTGCCGACGCGGTTGTAGCGCTCGACAAAATTTACCGTCGTGGTGACCGCTTGGCCCATCGCCGTGTAGTTGGAGATGGCTTGATAGGTCAACGTGCCCGTATGGCCCACCGGCGTTGAGCGTGGCACTCGGACCGGTGGCACAAAACGGGTTGTTCCGCGCGCGTTGGCCTCGGGAATGAAGCCTTCCGATCCGTAATAGATGCGCTCTGAGGCGGTTTGTTCGACAAACTCGATGACATCACCGCTGGTCTGGCCAACCGGCGTGTACTTGACGCGAAACACCGGTCGGCCCTCAAACGGATCAACACCGGTGCCGATCACTTCGGAGTCGGTCATGCCCATGTCGCCGTTCATAGCGGTGCTGCGAATACGAAACTTGTCGCCGACTGCCAGCGGCGGATAGCACTCATCCGCACCCGGCGTACCGCCGCCTCCGCTTCCGCCACCGACTGAACCAAAGGCCACGTTCTCGCAGACGGCCGCCGTACTGCCGAACTGAAAGCGCGAGATATTTTTGGTTTGGGTGACGCCGCCTACGGTGTACGAGAACGTTGCTGTTTCGCCGTTGCTGAAGCTAATGGCGACGGTGCCGATTTGCGTCGCGCCGCTGGTCGGCGGCGTGCCGTTGATCATATTGAACGGCGTGCCGTTGTTCTGTCGAAACAGGCCGCCGGTGAACGTGCCGTTGGCTTGGCGCGTGGTTTGGCCGACGTAGAAAATTGCCTTGCGGTCGGTGTCGTAGGTGTACCAGGTCGCAAACAGGTTGTTATCAACGTGGCTCATTTGCACCCCCCAGCCCTCACTGGCCGGGCCTGACCACCACAAGTCGCTGTAATTGGTGGCGGTTGCACGTGATGTGGTGGTGCTTGCACGACAGACGACGTCCCGGTTGCCAAACGGGAAGCGCGTCAGCGACTTGGTCTGCGTGACGCCGTCTACCGTGTATTCAAAGCTCAGCGCGGTGTCGCCGGTAAAGCGCAGGGGTGCGCGGCCAATCACTTGGCACGGATCAGCGGCATTGCCCATGATCTGCGCGAAGGGCACGCCGCTGTAGCGGCATACATTGCCGGCATAGCTGCCGTCCGGCTGCGGAAAGGCACCCGGTACCAAAAACCATGTTGGCTTGCCGTCGGGTCCGTAGGTGAACCAGCCGGGCGCTATGACATTGCCTTGATCGACGGTGAAAAGGCCCCAGCCGCTCTCGCTGGCGTTCCACCACGTGCCAGACTTCAGAATCGGCCCCGTTTGTGCCGAAGCCGCCAGCGGAATAGCCAGCAGCAGTGCGGCAGCTAAATGGCGAGTAGTGAGCTTGGGTGCGCGCGTCATGTTGATTCTCGGAGCAGTGAGTCAGGGCCAAACCATAGGCGAGGCTGGCGTGGCTCGGTACCCCCTGAATGGGTGGGTCGGCCCCTCGTCGGCTTATAGTGGGGATGCCTAGCCCTGTCGTGAGCCGGTCTGCAGCGAGATCCATAGAGTGATCATCTCGGCCGAGCGGATGGTTCGGAATGCGTATTCGTAAGTTCTATAAATACAGCGATTTAGATGACTTATTCGATGATTTTGGGGATTTTTGGCGGGATTTTGCTGCTGGCAATAGGCGGCGTGTTCGGCTACCTGATGGCGATGCGCGGACGCGTCGCTCAGCCCTCAACCGCAACTCCGCCAGCGCCTGAGCAAGGGCGTGGCGAACTCATCGCCCAGGCGGCGGCTGCCGAGCGCGAGCGTATTTATGCCGACCTGCATGACGATCTAGGGGCGCGTCTGCTGGAGATGATCTATACGGCAAGCGACAAGACCACTGCCGATGGCGCACGCGCGATCCTGCAAGACCTGCGTGATGTCGTGAGTCGCTCGCGCAGTGAGCCGGGCACCTTGCAAGACGTGTTGGCCAGCATTCGCGGTGAGGCGACGCAGCGCCTCGCGGCGGCAGGCGCTGAATTGAACTGGCAGGCGGCGGATGACTTGCCCGACCCCGTGCTCGATCAAGGCACTGCGCTGCATCTGCACCGCATTGTTCGCGAGGCAATCAGCAATGCCATTCGCCACGCGCACGCGCGGCGATTGCGGGTGCGCGTGGCGCTCGGTAGCGCGCGGCAACTGATGCTGGAACTGACGGATGAAGGCGGCATCGAGCCGATGTCTGAATCCGCGGGTTCAAGCGGCGGCACGGGCGTTCGCAACATGCGCGACCGCGCGCACGCCCTGCATGGCGACATCAATTGGACCGCCGGCACAATGGGCGGCACGAAGGTGCTGCTGAAAGCGCCGCTGCCGCCGGAGTCCGGGGCATGAGCGCACCGCGGCGGGCGTTGGTGCTCGATGATCTAGCCGCGTCGCGTCGTTGGCTACGTGCCGCGCTGGAACAGGCGTATCCGGGCATCATCGTCCTCGAGGCCGACTGTTTGGCAGCCGCAGAATCGATGCTTGTCCCGCCGCCGGATTTAGCCTTGATTGACCTCGGTTTGCCGGATGGCTCCGGTGTACAGATGATCGAAAAGCTCAGCGCTAGCGGTGCAACCCTGTGCGTTGTGGCCACGATATTTGATGACGACGCGCACTTGTTTCCGGCACTGCGTGCGGGAGCCCAAGGCTATGTGCTGAAGGACATGCCGCCGGCGGAGCTAGTCGACATGCTGCGCGGCATTGCCGATGGCCAACCGCCGCTTTCGTCGAGCATCGCGAGGCGTTTGCTGCGGCATTTCGGGCCAACCCTCGTTAGCGCCGCTGCACCTGATGTTGAAGCCGAGAAGCTGACCCAGCGAGAAAAGAGCGTGCTCCAGCTGATCGGCAAAGGCTTGACGGTCGTGCAGGCCGCCAGCGCCCTAGATCTGTCGCGGCATACCTGCGCCGGCTATGTCAAAGATATCTACCGCAAGCTGCGCGTCAGCAGTCGCGCGGAAGCGGCACTTGCCGCTACGCGGATGGGCTTGGTGGGGCGCGAGGCGCGTTAGGCTGACCTGGGATGTTGCGACGACCACAGCCGATGCGCGAGCAGCGCATGTGCTGGCAGCAGCAGAATCAACCATTCAACCTGTCGCTGGCCGCGGGTCGCCAGCCAGCCGATGAGCATCGCGATCAACGCTAACGCAATGACCGTCAGCGCCGTCACAATCAGTCCGCGCGCTGGCGTTTTACCGCGCCATAGAGCAGGCGTCGCGCCCAGCAAAAGCAGGCAAAGCGGACTTGCCAGCAGGAGATTGCGATTGGCCCAAGCGGCGCTGTGATCCGTCAACAGCCACAGCGCTAGCATGCCGATCCCGGCCACGCCGCAGGTCAACCAAAAGCTTGCCGCCACCACTACGCCGAGCCGCTGTGGGACTGTTCCTTGCGGTCGATAGAGCAGCCCTAGCAGCGCCAAAAGAGCCAGGCTGCCGATCGCGAAGCCGGTCTGCCACTGCGGCGCTGACGCTGGTGCCGGGGGCCGCAAAGCTGGCACCAGCTCTACCTCGCTGTGCACAAGCGGACGGCCATCTAGCGTGATGTCGCGCAGCACGCTGGCAAGGCGTTCGGGCACCCAGGCTTCTTGCCATAGATTCATCGGCCGATCGGTGGATGGGCCGAGTCCGAAGTGTATGCCGACGGCCATCCACGCCAGCGGTGAGGACAATCGCAGGGCCTCGCTGCGAAAGGTCAGCCCGTGCGAGCGCGCGCTCGTCTGGCGTTCGATTTCGCCATGCAGCGCATCGTTCAACGCGTCGCGCACGCGCGTCGAACAATTAGATGTGAAGTAGTCGTAGCGGTACTCGGCGTTCTCTGGCCGTGCGTTGTTTGCCAATGCGCTGGCTAACTGCGAGGCTTGCGACTCCGACAGGTTGAGCCACTGCACGCGCACGCCTCGACCTTCGGCCGCGTAGCCGCCTATATCCTGCTGGTAGGGCAGTGCGACCAGCTGATAGCGCATATCGCCGCGCAGGAAACGCGTCAAAAAACCTGGCTGATCAAAATCGAAAAAGCCGAAGTTGTACGACGTTGCGCTGTCGCCATCGACCACCAGCACTGCGTTGTGGCCGTAGCGCGCCCAGTACTCTTCGCCCGGGTTCATCGTCAGCACGCCGATACGCGGCACCGCGTGCAGCAAGCTTGAGAGTGTCAGCAACAGGCCAAGCAGCAGGGTTTGGCCGAGCCTGACGCTCAGCCCATGGCGCTCACTCATCCGTGACGATACGCAGATGAAACGCCTGCACGCGACGGCCATCCGCCTGTGCCACGCGCAAATGAAACGCGCCCAGCATTGCCTCATCGCCGACCTCAGGGAGCCGGCCAATCTCGGCACTGACTAATCCGCCAATCGTGTCGAACTCGTCGTCGGGCAGCTCCGCATCGAAGCGCTCGTTGAAATCCTCAATAGGCGTAAGCGCGGCAACGACAAACTCACCGTTGGCGGCTGGCGAGATGAAGGCCTGCTCATTGGGCTCGTCGTCGTGCTCGTCATCGATGTCGCCGACGATTTGTTCGAGCACATCCTCAATCGTGACGAGGCCGGCGACGCCGCCGTATTCGTCGACCACAACCGCCATGTGATTGCGCGAAGCACGAAACTCCTTCAGCAGCACGTTCAGGCGCTTGGATTCTGGAATGCGCACCACGGGCCGCAGCAGCGCGCGCACGTCTATTTGCTTGCCGTTGGCGCAGCCGCGCAGCAGGTCTTTGGCTAACAGAATGCCGAGAATTTCGTCTTTTTCTTCACCGTGAACCGGGAAGCGCGAGTGGCCGCTTTCGACCACCTGTTCGAGGATCTCGTCCGAGGAGGCATCGACGGCCAGCGTGACCACCTGCGCTCGCGGCACCATGATGTCGACCACGCGCTGATCAGAGACGGTTAACGCGCCTTCAATCATGGCAAGCGTGTCGGCCGTCAGTAGGCCATTCTCGTGCGCGGTGTGCAGCTCATCCAGCAGCTCTTCGCGATTGCGTGGCTCGCCAGAGAACGCTTGCGTTATGCGGCCAAACCATGAGCGGCTTGGCGGCGAGGATGTCGCACTACTACTGTCTGGATCGTCAGGCATGTATCGAACACATTCGCCATGCGGCGGGCCGCTGAGTTTAACGGAAACGTATGAACGATTCCTTGGGGTCGGCCTTTTTCACCCGTCGCGATAGGGGTCGGCGATTCCGAGCCGGGCCAGCAAGCGCCGCTCGAGGGTCTCCATTTTTTCGGCTTGCGCGTCATCGATATGGTCATGCCCGAGCAGGTGCAGCACGCCGTGAATGGTCAGGTGGGCGAAGTGCGCGCGCGCGGACTTGCCCTGTTCGACCGCTTCACGCAGCACCACCGGGGCGCAGATAGCCAGATCGCCAAGTACGTCAGGGCTTCCACGTGGCGTCGGCAAGTCGGCCGGAAAACTCAGCACGTTGGTTGCGTAGTCACGGCCGCGGAACTGCTGGTTTAGCTGCTGAGCGAGAACGGCATCGACGACGCGCAGCGCAATGATTGCCGGCCGCTTTCGCGGGCCTAGGGCCAGCGTCATCCATTCACGAAAGCCAGCGGCCGAGGGTAACCCGAGGCGTGCGACGCCGTAGCTAACAGCGAGCTCATGCCGTGTCGGAATCGGCGACGCGTTCCTCTGTGGTGTGTTGATCTGCGACAACTCAGGTTTCTTCAATCAGGCCGTCCCGCGCGTTGTAGGCGCTGACGATCTTCGCCACCAGCGGGTGTCTGACGACATCGCGCGCGGTGAAAAACGTAAAGCTGATGCCTTCGACGCCGCGCAGAACGTCGATCGCATCGCGCAGGCCTGATTTTTGCGATTTCGGCAAATCAATTTGCGTCAGATCACCGGTGATGACAGCCGTGGTGCCGAAGCCAATACGCGTCAAAAACATCTTCATTTGTTCGATGCTGGTGTTCTGCGCTTCGTCCAAAATCACAAACGCGTCGTTCAAGGTGCGGCCGCGCATGTAGGCGAGCGGGGCGATTTCGATGACGTTGCGTTCGATCAACCGCGCCACTTTCTCAACGCCGAGCATTTCGTAAAGCGCGTCGTACAGCGGGCGCAGATAGGGATCGACCTTCTGGCTTAAATCGCCCGGCAGAAAACCAAGCTTCTCGCCCGCCTCAACCGCCGGTCGCACCAAGATTAGCCGCTGCACGCGCGAGTCATTCAGCGCTTCTACCGCGCTGGCGACCGCTAGGTAGGTCTTTCCAGTTCCCGCCGGGCCAATGCCGAAGTTGATGGCGTGGCGCACTACCGCGTGCAGGTAGCGCTGCTGATTGACGCCGCGCCCGCGAAGCATGCCGCGTTTGACCTTGATGGCGACCTCGGCCACGTTGCCGTCGTCGGGATCGTCAATGCTCCCCAGCTGCAGCTCTAATGCCTCAAGCGTCAGTACCGAATTTGCCGTGTCGCGATAGAGCGTTAACAGCAGGCGCTCGCTCTGTTGGACAGCGTCAGCGCTGCCATCGATGCGAAAAATGCTGCCTCGATTGGCGATTTCGACATGCATGCGCTTTTCGATCTGCCGCAGATGCGCATCCAGCGGACCGCAGAGATTGGCGAGGCGCTCGATATCGTCTGGCTCAAGGGCCAGGGTTTTTGATGTAGAAGATTTCATTACGACAGTTTATCAGCGCCCTCGTTTACGCAATGCGCACGCGGGTGGCGTGATGAGCGGCGATCAGGGAATCTCAAATCCGTCGGCAAAAACCGCCTCAGCCTCGCTCTGACCGAAACGGTCGCCCGACAGCCTTGCGAGGATAGCGGCTTGGTTTTGCGGGATCGAACTGGCCCACACCGGGACGCCGGTCGCGATGATCGGGTTGCCGTTGGGACTGCCACTGTTGGCAGTTTGCCAACCGGCGACGTAAACAGCGTCGTCTTTCAAAGCGAGCCCCACCAAGCGCGTGTTGTCAGCGCCGGCGGCCGTTTGCGGATCCCAAACGCCGGTCAGCAGGCTGCTGTAGCGCAGTCCGCCGAGGTCAGGCTGGTAAACGCGGACAAACTCGTTCCACGCGCCTGGCTGCGGGCTACTCGCGTTGGGTAGCGGCATACGCTGATGCGCGTCGATGGTGGTGGCGCTGCGTCGTCCTTTACACAGAATGGCGACCGCGCCGTCGGCCGCCACGGCTATCTCGCCGGGGTAGCCCGAATCTGCGCCACAGCGCGTGGTGTTGACATTGGCCCAGCCTTGGTTGGGGTTGGGCCAGCCGCCAAGCAGTGGGTCAGGGTGGGCACCGCCAAAGTTCGTAGTGCCCTCGATCAACTCCGCCACATAGGTGGCCGCGGTAACGCGACCGTCGCTCAGGCGAAACTTGCCGAGCCACGAAATATGGATATTGCCGTTGGTGCCGGTGAACTGGTTGTTGAAGGCATTGGCTGCGGGGCTAAGACTGATTGCGTTGCCGCGCCAGAGGTTGTCAACCGCGTTTCCGTGAGTTCTGGCGACAACGACGAGGCGGTCGTTGGCGTAGTCAATTGCCATGCCATCGACGTACTGATCCGGCGGTGAATTTCCGGCTGTTTCGCGATACAGCCGATCCCACCAGCGCAGGGAGCCATTCGGCTCCATCGCGACGATGGCCGGCTCGAAATCGGGGTTGCCGCCAGGCAGCGTGGACTGCGTGGAGTAGCCGAAATAAAGCCGATTGCTGCGCCGATCGATGGTGATGCCCCCAACCCGCTGCGTCTTTGCCGATTGAGCGCGGTAGCCGGTGTAGCCCGGACCCGTATTGGGGCATGTGTTGGTGCCAGCGAGCGCGCAGGGACCGCTGTGATAGTAATCATCGGGGAAGCGACCCTGCCGACCACCATTGCCGTTTGCATCGACCGCGATGCTGCTGAAATCGGCGGCGGTGATCGAGCGCAGGCTGCCGCGACGATTGACCTTCATGACGACGCCGCTGTAAAGCAACGGGTCGCTGGCACCGCCGGGATAGCTCGATGCAGGCGTTCCATCCCATTCGCCGCTGGCGGCCCAGTGCGCGGTCCAGTGTTCGACGACCATCTGCACCCCGTTGGCGCTCAATTTGTGAATCGCGGCCCAGTTGGTTTGGAAGCCTTCTCCGATAGCGTGCACGATCGCGCCGTCACCGCCGACATCCCACGGCTGACGCTCTTTGTGATCGCCCGATGCAGACACGTTGTATACCCAGCTCAAGGCGTTAGGCAGGCCGTTCACGAAGTTGTTGTTGAGGCGCGCTAGGTAATAGCCATTGACGCCGGCACCGTCGCGACTGCCAGAAATAAACAGCGTGCCTGTTGGCTGGCCCGGCACCTCAGTCGATCGAATCTTGAAGACATCGCGCGCGCTGCCCGCCGGCAAGTGCACGACTTGAAGCGGTGTAGCGAAGTCGGCACCGAGATGGAGGATGAATGCCGTTTGCCCGGCGGCGGCAGAGTCCAATCCTTGCGCAGCCAGCGCAATTCGCGGCACGTTGGCGGGGATCCAGCCCAGCCCTTCGCTTTGACCAGCGATCAAGAATGTGCCGTCGGAGAGCGCGTGCACGTCATTGACGCGCTGGCGGCCGCTATCGCCTGCGTAAAACGCTCGGTTCGTTTGCGCCGTAACGTGTGTGACGAGAACGCAAAGCAGGAGTGCTAGCAACCGCATACATGTCTGCAAACGAATGGTTTCGACACGATACCCGAGCGATGCATAGCGCGTGAGTGCTCGTGGTGTGAAAACGCGTGAGCGTGATCACGGTTCTAGGCGGGCCGTCGCTTGGCGGCCGGTTCAAGCCGCATCGCGTTGTTCAGGCCAGCCGCCCGTGCACCCCCGCACGCAGGTCAGGGCTTCCGCGCGGAACCTCTTTTGCGGCCCCGTGCGACGGTGGTGTGCGCTATCAGGGTTCGAAGCCATCGCTAAACACCTCGCCAAATCCAAAGGTCGCGAACTCGCTGGTGTTGCCGTTGGTGTCTGTTGCGGTGGCAACTAGCCATTGATCGGCGAACGCGCTGAGCGGCAGGTCAATGGTCTGCTCGGCTTGCGCTTGCGCTAGCGCAATCTCGCGCGTAGCGACCAGCTCGACCGCCTGGGCGACAACGCCGCGGAAGAAGCGGACGCGCAGCGGATAAGTAGCGTTGGCGGGAGCAGAGTCCACACGGTAGCTGAGGCGCACCGTGTTCGCGTCGGGCATCGCTATGGCCGTCACCTGCGGGTAGTTCTGCAAGCGATTGCCGCCGAGGTCCGGATCGTCGGCATCGTTGGGCGTTGGGCCGACGGCAGCGCCGCCAAGTACGTTATCGATGGCGATGCCGCGATTGCTGCGAAAGACATTGCTGCTAATGAGTACGCCCTGCGCTTGATCGACCGTCACGCCAGCCGCAGCTGAGTGCGCGATGAGATTGGCCGCGCCTGCTGCCTCGCCGCCGATCTCAAGGCCGGTGGCCAATAGACCGCCTATCAGAATACTGGGCAGCACTTGCGAGGGGCTACTTGGATTGAACCCGTTGCCGAAGGCAAGTGTCCCGCTTAGGTCGGTGCCGATAAAGTTGCCCTGCACGCGCGCACCGACATAGAGCGATTGCGCGCCGCCGGCGCCGCCCAGACGGATCGCCGAAAAGCCGCTGCCGGCGATCACATTGCGCGCTGCTGCTGTAGGCCCACCAAGGCTTAAGTTTGGCGCGCCGGCCAAACTGATGGCGTCGCCGCGGTTGCCAAGCAGCGCACTGCCAGCTGCGCTGGTGCCGAACAGATTGCCTTCGACGCGCAAGCCGCTAGGTGTACCCAGCGAGGTCAGGCCATCGTTGAGGCCAGACAGCAGATTCCGCGCCGCCGGCGCCAGTCCGCCGATGACGCTCGCCCCTTGGCCTTGCAGAAAGATTCCACGGCCAGGGTTGCTCGATGTCGAAGGCGCTGCGCCGTCAATTGTCGTGCCAAGGAAGCAACCCTCCACCCGATGCGCCGCACCGCCCGAGAGCACGATCTGACTGCTGAATCGATTGATGGCAAGTCCGCGCACGACCAGCGTCGAGAAGAAATTGTTGCCCGTGCTGCGAATGCCCTGCGTCGAGGCGACGCCGGCGTTCTGCACTTCGATCTTGAGCACGGCGTTGCTGCCGCCTTGTGCCGGGGTGAGCGTGTTTTCACTCGCGCCGGGTTGGCTGTAGCCATCAATCACTACATTATCGTCAACAAACGGCAGCTCGCTGCCAATGCTGATTCGCCAATGGCCGCTAGCGGTGATAAAGCCGCTATCGCCTGGCGGTATATCGAAGGCAACTGTGTCACCGCCGGATGTGACGTTAGCCATCATGATGGCCCCACGCAGTGAGCAATCATTCGGCGCCGCGGTGCAAGCCATTAACGCGGTGTCTGCGCTGGTATCGACGGTAAAGATGGCGGCATTTCCCAGTGAGGAAAACGCCAGTATCAGCAGGGTGATCGGTAGGCGAGGCATGGGCAGTTCCGATGTGGGTCGCCATGACGTACGTCCTTTCTGTTGATAGCTGACGTCTCAGCATCACGTCCTGTGCCCCCCGCGCTATTCGCTGTAGCGAAACTCGCCGTCCTCAATCTGCAAAATGCTGTCATCGTTGGCGCTCAGCGTGCCGTGAAAGTGAGCTTCGATGGACACTGGCGAAGACTGCACCCGGACCAGCTCGACGACTAAGTTTTGATTGAGCACGAGACCACCGGCAAGGAAGCGCTGGGGGCTCAAGTTTGCGAGCTGCACCACGCTCGCCTGTGGATTGTCTTTGACGATCGGATAGGTTCCCGGGCCATTGACGCTGTATAGATTGATGTTGAACGTTTGCTCATTGGCGTCTTTAGGGCCTTTCGAGCCTGAGATAAGCACCGCGTGGGCGGAGCCGGGCACTACGCTAGTTCCCCAGATGTCGTGGTCGGCTTGCCATTCGACACCATCAATTTTCATCCGCAGCAGGTTGCTCGGCGGGGCGGCCCGCGTGGCGCGCGATTCATTGATTTTTGCCGAATCTGCCTGTCCGCTGCTGCATCCAGCGAGCGCGGCAAGCGTGAGTCCGAACGCGAGTAGTCTCATGCTGTTGCATCTCCAATACCGTTAGGAAAAAGTGGCGTTTGTGTTGATTTCGTCGGCGCCAATGTCGTTGCTACCGGTGGTCGAGACACACCACGCGGCTGAATCAGCGCGCGTGGCAGCGATCAACAACAGGCTCAGCAAACAGTGTTTACCCGATATGGGGTTTTGACTTCGCGCGCAAGCGCCATAGCCCGTACTCAAGTGCATACGTCGTTCGGCGCGGCATCTGACATGCCCGCCTCGCCGTTTGATTAGACTGTGCCGGTTGCGGCGATGGAGCGACGTGGATGAATGATTCACCCAGCGAAGTCACTCAGCTGCTGCGGCGCTGGCATCAGGGCGATGTGCTGGCGCTTGATGCCTTGCTGCCACAGGTGTACGACGAGCTGCGCCGGCTTGCCGCGCACGAGCTGCGAGGCCATCAGCATCACGACACCTTGCAGCCGACGGCCTTGGTCAACGAGGTTTTCACGCGCCTGCTGGGCGCGTCCAAGGTCGATATCAGCAGTCGTAAGCACCTTTTCACAACCGCCGCCAAGCTGATGCGGCAGACCTTGATTGATCGCGCACGCGCTCAGCTGCGCGAGAAACGCGGCGGCGGCCAGTGGCAGCGTGTGGATTTTGTTGAGGCCATGGCGCTGCCGATTGAGCCCGATACCGAGCTGCCGGCACTAGACGAAGCACTCACGGCGCTGGCCGCGCTTGATGAGCGGATGGCGCAGATTGTTGAGCTGCGCTACTTCGTCGGCCTAGAGGTCAGCGAGGTGGCGCAGTTGCTTGAGCTAGACGAGCGCACCGTGTATCGCGACTGGGCGATGGCGCGGGCGTGGCTGCGGCAACGTCTTGAAGGCTAGGCCGATGACGTCCCGGTGTCAGACCTGCGCGCAGGCAGCGTACGTGCAGTGATGGACGCTGCTGCTCCCCTCATCACCGCTCGATTTGCCCGCGTACGTAGCGCCTTTCATGCGCTGGTCGAACTCGATAGCTCAGCGCGTGAGAAACAGCTAAAGGTTCTTGCGGCTGAAGATGCGTCGTGTGCAGCCGAGCTTCGCTCGCTGCTCGCGCGGCTCGATGACTCGGATTTGCAAGCAGCTACGGCACAGGCTGAGCCGACTCGCTATGGTCCATTTCAAATCGTTACCCGCATCGCTCGTGGCGGCATGGGCGAGGTGTTCTTGGCAGAGCGTGTCGAAGGCGGATTCGAGCAGCGCGTTGCCCTAAAGCTGGTCCAGCAGACGTGGGCGTCGGCGGACATCAACCGACGCTTTGCGCGCGAGCGGCAAATACTGGCGGCGCTCTCACATCCCAACATCGCGCACCTCGTCGACGGCGGCATAAGCGGCGATGGTAGGCCATGGCTGGCGATGGAGTTCGTTGAGGGCGCGCGCATTTCTGACTGGTGTGCGACACGCGGGCTGGACGTTGCTGCACGTGTTCGGCTGCTGCTGCCTCTTTGCGCGGCCGTGCAGTTTGCTCATGCGAGCTTGGTCGTGCATCGCGATCTCAAGCCCGCCAACATCATGGTCGATAATCATGGGCGTCCCAAGCTGCTCGATTTCGGCATCGCGCGGCTGCTGCATGACCCGTCGTCCGAGCTGACCCAAACCGCATTGGTAATGACACCGGCCTACGCCGCGCCCGAACAGCGAGCAGGGGGCGCCATTACGACGGCGACCGACATCTATCAGATGGGCGTGGTGATTCGCGAGCTAGCTGTCAGCGTGCCCAGCGAGCCGCGCGGCGACCTGCTGCGGATAATAGAAAAGGCGACGGCCGACACACCCGCTGCGCGCTACGCCAGTATTTCGACATTGGCCGATGACCTTGCCGATTGGCTAGATCAAAGGCCGCCGCGCAGCGGCATTGGCAGTCGCCGAGAACGCCTGCGTAAAACGCTGTGGCAATGGCGCTGGCCGCTAGGTGCAACGGCTGGCGTGCTGCTCGCGCTAGCGTTGGGAGGCAGTGCGGCGCTGTATCAGTCGCTGCGGGCGCAGCAGGAAGCTGAGCTCGCCGACGCCAACTTCCGCGGAATGCTCGACGTGCTGGGGGCGCTCGATCCTGAAGACTATCTCGGCCCTGATCCTAGTTTCAGCGATGCGCTTAACGCGGCCGCTTTGCGATTGCAGCGGCAATATCAGGATCAGCCAGCGATGCTCTGGCGCGCCTTGGGTACGATCGGTCGCACCTTTGTCAATCGGCATCGGAGCGATTTGGCCCTGCCTTTGCTGCGTGCGACCGAAGCGGCAATCGCGCGTGATCCGCTGGCTAGCGACGCGCAGCGATTCGATTTTGCGGTGATGCGCTACAGCGTTGATGTGCCGGCGACTGCCGACGAGCAGGCCAATGAACTGCTGCGCATTGGCAAGCTGGCAGCTGAGGTGGACGCGGAGCGTGCCATTGCTGAGATTGCGGCCACCAGCTACGGCATGGCGCTGTACGGTCACCTAGAGGCGGCGGCGGGGCTAGCTAATGTTGTGGATGCGTCCGCACGCAGCGAGTTGCTTCCGCCGAGTCTCGCTTGGAAGTATTGGAACGCCCGAGGCGAGATTGCTTGGCGCAGCGGCCAAGCGGACAAGACCCATGACGCGTTGCGCCGAATGTCGCAGCTGCTCGATACACAGAAAAATGCGTTCTTGCCTGCGCAACGCATCCATTTGGCGCGATGGCATGCAGAGCACGGGCTGGACAGCGGCGACGTGGTCGGGGCAGTCGAATATTTGGCGAGTGCGGACGCGCTTCTGCCGGAACTTGCAGATGCAGCGGTGCAACGTGATTTGATTGCCCTGTCCCGAGTCCGACTGAAGCTGTTGACGGGCGATTTTTTTCAGGCAGCGGCGGATATTGCTGAGCTCATTCCGAGACTCGAAGCAGGGCGCGCGCAGCGCCATGCCAGTGCTGAGCTGCGTGAAGCGTGGTGGTTGAGCGCTCAGACAAACGCCGCGCTTGGTCGATGCGAGGCGAGCGCGGCCGCGCGCGATTCGGCGCTCGCCCTGCTAAGCGCCGGCGCCTCTCGCGTGCCGCGCTATGCGCGGATGGCCGAAAAAGTCCAGGCGAATGTGGCGGCGTGCGCCACAAAACCAATCGATTAGGCTGCAGCCGTCAGCACCCGCCCACGCAGCGAATTGCTCATGGCGTCAGTGATCTCAACATCGACGAATTGACCGACTAATCGCTTATGGCCGGCAAAATTGACGTAGCGCATGTTCTCCGTGCGGCCGGTTAGTTCGGCGTCGCTTTTCTTGGAGATTCCTTCGACCAGCACGCGCTGCGTGCTGCCAATCATCGCCTGCGAGATAGCTTTGGCGTTGGTATCGATGGCGACCTGCAAGCGCGAGAGTCGGACCTTCTTTTCTTCCAGAGGTACCGGGTCCGGCAGGTTGGCGGCCGGCGTTCCGGGGCGTGAGGAATAGATAAAGCTGAAGCTCTGATCGAAGCCGACGTCTTCGATCAGCTTCATGGTTTTTTCGAACTCAGCCTCGGTCTCGCCGGGAAAGCCCACGATAAAATCTGAGCTAATCGAGATCCCAGGTCGCGCCTCGCGAAGACGGCGAATTTTTGATTTGTACTCAATCGCCGTGTGTCCGCGCTTCATCGCAGACAGAACGCGATCGGAACCCGACTGCACGGGTAGATGCAGATAGCTCGCCAGCTCGGGCACGTCGCGATGCGCTTCCAGCAGGCTGTCGCTGAACTCCACCGGGTGCGACGTGGTGTAGCGAATACGACCGATGCCGTCAATTTGCGCAATGGCGCGAATCAACAGTGCGAGGTCGGCATCGAAACCGTCTGCGGTCGCGCCGCTGTACGCATTGACGTTCTGCCCAAGCAGGTTGACCTCACACACGCCTTGCGCCGCCAGCTTGGAAACCTCCAACAGCACATCGTCAAACGGACGGCTGACCTCTTCGCCCCGCGTGTAGGGCACGACGCAGAATGAACAATATTTCGAGCAGCCTTCCATCACAGAAACAAAGGCCGTCGGGCCATCGGCGCGCGGCTCAGGCAGGCGATCAAACTTTTCGATCTCAGGAAAGCTGATATCCACCTGCGACTTGCCGGTCAGCCGCCGCGCTTCGATCATTTGCGGCAGGCGATGCAGTGTCTGCGGGCCGAAGACCAAGTCGACATACGGCGCGCGCTTGAGTATCGCTGCGCCTTCTTGGCTAGCCACGCAGCCGCCGACGCCGATGATGACCTGTTCGTTCTTTTGTTTCAGCGGCTTCCAGCGGCCTAGCTGAGAGAACACCTTCTCCTGAGCCTTCTCGCGTATTGAACACGTATTGACCAAGATGACATCGGCCTCAGCCTCGTCTGTAGTCAACTCAAGTCCGTGCGCGGCGGCGAGCACGTCGGCCATTTTGTCCGAGTCGTACTCGTTCATCTGGCAGCCGTGGGTTTTGATGAAGAGCTTGCCGGCGGCTGGATTTTTTCCAGCCTCGGACGTGAGCTGCTTCCCGGTCATGGCGGTTATTCCGGTCGGGATGGGGCGCGTAGTTTAGCCAGTGTGGTGCCGTGAGTGACACAATGCGTAACGGTCTCGCACTCAAGCGATTGAACTTCCTCGCGATTCTGAGCACATACTGCGCTGTGATCGCTCGCCTTCTGCCACTGTTGCTACTCACGATTGCCGCCCAGCCGTGCTTGGCAGCGAGCAGCGTGCTTTACAAATGCAGCGGCAAGAATGGCGAAATCGCATACGTAAGCTCTAAGGTGGGCTATTCGAGCTGCACGTCAGTGCGCACCTATTACGATGCTAAGGCGGCGGCAAAACCGGTTTCCACGCCGGCGCTAGGCAAGCCTGCTGCACCACCGGCGGCGGCGAAAACCGTTGAGTTTCGCACCGCAAGCGGCGGCGCTGCGCCTGCGGCGGTGGCTGATCCCTCCGGCAAAGCCAAAGTGACGCGCGGCGCGGTTTATCGCTACGTCAAAGATGGCGTCACGCACTACACCAATCGGCGGCCGGCTGGACGGGCTGAAGTCGTGTTTTCGTATACCGAAACCTGCTTTGCCTGCAGCGCGCGGCCGGGCCTCGATTTTTCAAACGTTGCGCTCAACACCGCCGCGTTTGCCGATGAGGTTCGTCTGGCCTCACTCGATGCCGGCGTCGATGAGGCGCTGGTGCGAGCGATTATTCACGCCGAATCCGCCTTCAACCCAAACGCGCTATCCAACAAGGGCGCGCAGGGCCTGATGCAGCTGATCCCGGCGACGGCAGATCGCTTTGGCGTGTCTGAGCCGTTTACCCCGGCGGAAAATATTCGCGGCGGCACGACGTATCTTGCGTGGCTGCTCAAGCGCTTCAATGGCGATTCGCGGCTGGCGTCTGCGGGCTATAACGCAGGCGAAGGTGCCGTTGATCGCTACGGCGGGGTGCCGCCGTATGAAGAAACCCAGCGTTATGTCGAGCGCGTAGCGGTCCTGCATGAGCGCTATCGCGTGGCACTGGCGGGCGCACCCGCGGTTGCCGCTGGGGCCGGCGTGGGTGCGGGGCAAAAGTAAGCGCGTTGCTCGCTGCTGCCTATGCGCCCAAGGGCGGCCGCTGCGAAAGCGTAATGTCGGCTTGAAACGGAACCCCGGCGCGTAAGCCTTCGACACGCACTTGGGTGCCCGGCGCTAGGTTTGCTTCTCGCGTGCGCAGGTCGAGCTGACCTGCAATTTCGATGTCGTCCAATGCCAACACCACATCACCGACGCGCAGGCCTGCCGAATCTGCGGGGCTGCCAGCGTGAACGGTCGAGAGCGCGACACCGCGCGGTGTGCCGGCCGGCACTGAGCCAGGCAGGATAGGCGCGTCGCCATATTCGATTCCCAGCCAGCCGCGCACGACGGCCCCGTGATCGATAATTTGATTCAGGACTGCGCGTGCGGTCGATAGCGGAATCGCAAAGCCGATGCCTTCAGCGCCGGCGAGGCGGCCGAGTACAAAGGTGTTGATCCCGATGAGCTCGCCATCGGCATCGACCAGCGCGCCACCCGAGTTGCCTTCGTTGATGGCGGCGTCGGTTTGAATGAAGTCTTCGTAGGCGCTCAGATTGAGCTGGTCGCGCCCCAGTCCGGACACGATGCCTTGCGTGACGGTTTGCCCGAGACCAAATGGATTGCCGATCGCCAGCACCACGTCGCCGACTTCGACCGGCGTTTCGCGGGTTAGCGCCAACGCCGGCAGGTTGGCCGCATCGATCTTCAGCACGGCCAAATCGGTTTCCCGATCACTGCCGACCAGTCGGGCTTGCGTGACCTGTCCGTTCCAGAGCGCGACCTGAATCTCATCCGCTACGGCGATAACGTGATGATTGGTCAACACATAGCCGTCGCTGCTGACGATCACGCCCGAGCCCAGCGCGCGCTCAATGCGCTGCCGCGGACGGCCAATCGGAATGCCCGAAAAGCGCTGAAGGGTTGCGTTGGGCACTAGCTGAAACGGCTGTTCGGTAATCACCCTTGCGGTGTAGATGCTAACTACCGAGGGAGCGCTTTTCTTGACTGCGGGCGCGTAGCTGCGCGGCGAGGCGGCTTGGTCGCGGTGCTCGTCGCCGTTATCTGCCACCTCCGCCGGAGCCACACCGAGCGCCCCGCGCAAGCTGGACACCCACTGAGGGCGCATCAGCACAACCAAGAAAGCCAAGGCTAAGCCGAGCACGATGAAGCGAAACAGGTCGCTCAGGCTCCGCCGCATGCTACTCATACTGAAAAGTGGGAAGTGTCTTCACGTCACTATTTTGCCACGCAGTGTCAAAGCGTTGTCCGCTCGATCAGCGTTCAGCTAAACTAAGACGCTTTCAGCGGCACACTGTTCAGGTTTCAACGCGGGCCTCTGAGCCGGCGTTGTCTCCAGGCCGGTTTGGCCGCCAAACGTCTTATGACGCCCTATTGCTTGCGGAGAGCCGGATGGCTAACCACGTAGTCAACACAGGACGCCGCCGTTTCCTTACTGCCACCACGGCAGTAGTGGGAGCAGGCGGTGCGATCGCTGCGGCAGTGCCTTTTTTGGCATCGTGGCAGCCCAGTGCAAAAGCCCAAGGTGCTGGTGCGCCAGTTACTGAAGACATCAGCAAACTGGAGCCCGGGCAGCGGGTGATCGTGCAGTGGCGCGGGCAGCCGGTGTGGATTTTCCGCCGCACGCCTGATCAGCTCGCCGCACTTGCGGGCGAGGACGCGCGTTTGCGTGATCCGAAATCCGACAATCTTGATCAGCAACCTGAGTATGCCAAGAACGAGTACCGCTCGATTAAGCCCGAGATCGCGGTGCTGGTCGGCACCTGCACGCATCTTGGCTGCTCGCCCACGTTTAAGCCCGAGCTGGAGCCGCAGCCGTTCGATTCCGAGTGGAAGGGCGGGTTCTACTGCCCGTGCCACAACTCACGGTTTGATCTGGCAGGGCGCGTCTACGAGGGCGTACCAGCACCTACCAATTTGCGCGTTCCTCCGTACCGATTTTTGGACGACAACCGCATCACCATCGGCGTCAATCCTGAGGGAGCTGCGTGATGGCCGGCCTGATCTCGCGCACCGCTGATAGCGTCACTGGCTGGTTTAACGACCGTACCCCCGGCCTGATGCCGTTCTACCGGAAGCATATTTCGGAATATTACGCGCCGAAAAACTTCAATATTTGGTACTACTTCGGCTCGCTGGCAATGCTGGTGCTGGTCAACCAGATCGTCACCGGCATCTTTCTGACGATGAACTACAAGCCGAGCGCCGCCGAGGCGTTCAACTCGGTCGAATACATCATGCGTGATGTCGACTGGGGCTGGCTGATTCGCTACATGCACTCGACCGGCGCATCGCTGTTTTTCGTTGTCGTTTATCTGCATATGTTCCGAGGCCTGATCTACGGCAGCTACCAAAAGCCGCGCGAGCTGGTGTGGGTGATTGGCATGCTGATCTTTCTGACGCTTATGGCTGAAGCCTTCATGGGCTACGTATTGCCGTGGGGTCAGATGAGCTACTGGGGCGCGCAGGTGATCATCAATCTGTTCGGCGCAGTGCCGTGGATTGGCGAAGCGCTGACCGAATTCATCCGCGGCGACTACCTCGTATCAGATGCGACCCTGAATCGCTTCTTCGCCCTGCACGTGATTGCTTTGCCGCTGGTTATCTTGCTGCTGGTCGTTTTGCATCTAGGCGCGTTGCACGAAGTTGGCTCAAACAACCCCGAAGGCATCGACATCAAGAAAAAGAAGGATGCGAGTGGTAAGCCGCTCGACGGAATTCCTTTCCATCCTTACTACACGGTCAAAGATCTGTTTGGCGCGAGCTTCTTCCTCACCATCGCCGCTTTCATTCTGTTCTTTGAACCGACGTTCGGCGGGCTGTTCCTAGAGCACGACAACTTCAACGTCGCCGATCCTCTGGTGACGCCGGAGCACATCAAGCCGGTGTGGTACTTCACCCCTTACTACGCGATGCTGCGTGCGGTGCCCGACAAGCTGCTAGGCGTCATGGTGATGGGCGGCGCGGTATTGATTCTGTTCCTGGTGCCGTGGCTAGACCGCAGTCCGGTCAGGTCGATCCGCTATCGCGGCCTGTTGACCAAGGTGATATTGGCCATCTTCGTGATCGCGTTCGTCGTTCTCGGCTGGCTAGGCCTGCAGGCCGGCAGCACGGGTCAAACGTGGGCGGCCAGAATCTTTACGCTGTACTACTTCGGATTCTTTATCACCATGCCGATATGGACCCGCATTGATGCGGTGAAGTCGGTTCCTGACCGGGTGCCAGAGCATGACTAAGCGACTCGCCTCCCTGATCTTGGCACTCGCTTCGGTGCCGACGCTTGCGTTGGCGGCGAGCGGTGGTGCGCTGCTCGACAGTCACGCCAACATCAATGACACGGCATCGCTGCAGCGCGGTGCCGCGTTGTTTGCAAACTACTGTGCTGGCTGTCATGCGCTCAGCCTGCACCGCTACTCGCGTACGGCCGAGGATCTTGGCCTGACCGAGGAGCAGGTCATGACCAACTTGGCGCCTGCAGATGCCAAGTTTGCGGAAACGGCGAAAGCGGCTATGAACCCGGATGACGCCGCCGCATGGTTGGGCAAAGCGCCGCCGGACTTGTCATTGGTCGCACGCTCCAAGCTGGGTGGGCGTGACTGGACCTACACGTTTCTGAAGTCGTTCTACGTCGATGAAACCCGCCCGAGCGGCTGGAACAACACCCTGCTCGCCGGCAGCAGTATGCCGAACGTTCTGTGGGAGCTGCAGGGCATTCAGCGGCCGGTGCATGATGAAGGTTCGCATGCGGGTGTCCCGTCGCGCCTCGAGCTTGCCTCGCCAGGTCGCGTTAGCGCAGAAGAATTTGATCGCGCGATCCGCGATATCACGGCTTACTTGCAGTATGTCGGTGAGCCTGCCGCGCTGAAGCGTTCGACGGTGGGTTTGTGGGTGGTGTTGTTCTTGGCGTTCTTTACGTTCCTAGCTTGGTTGCTCAAGCAGGAGTACTGGAGCGACGTCCACTAGGTACTTCTACTGCGGTTTCTACTCGGAGGGTTTGGGCGTGTCTTTGATCAACACGGCCTAGCTTTTCGAGTGAGGTGTCTTCCATGGCAGCGAGTTCGCGTATGCGCAATACATTGACGCTGTTCACGGCCCAGGATTGTGTCGTTTGCCACCGGGTAAGGCTGGTGCTGGCGGCAAAGGGCGTGACCTACGATTCGGTAATCGTCGATCCGGCAAAGCCGCCGGAGGACCTGATTGAAGTCAACCCCTACCAGTCGGTACCGACCTTGGTGGAACGTGATCTAGTGCTCTACGCCGCCTCGGTGGTGAGCGAGTATTTAGACGAGCGCTACCCGCATCCGCCGCTGATGCCGGTGGATCCGCTTTCGCGCGCGCGCTTGCGCTTGGCGATGCTGCGACTTGAACACGACTGGGTGCCGCAGGTGCAGGCGATTCAGAGCGGCAGCAAGGCGCAGGCGGAGGCCGGTCGCAAACGTTTGAAAGAGTTGCTTACCGCTTCGCTACCGTTGTTTAAGGTGTCGAAGTTTTTTCTCAACACCGAAATGAGCCTTGCTGACTGCGCGCTGGCGCCGATTATTTGGCGGCTGCCGAAGCTGGGCGTGGCGCTGCCGAAAGACGGTAAGTTGATTGACGACTACGGCGCGCGCATTTTTCGCAACCCGGGTTTTGCGCGCAGCTTGACCGCAGAGGAGCGCCTGTTGCGCGAGCTGCCGTGAGCGACAAGCCCATCGTCTCAATGACATCCAATCGGCCCTACTTGATTCGGGCGATATACGAGTGGATTGGCGACAACGGAATGACGCCGCATCTGCTGGTTGATGCTTCGCAGCCAGGCGTGCAGGTACCGATGCAGTCGGTCAAAGACGGTCAAGTCGTGTTGAACATCGCCGACCGCGCGGTGGGTCAACTGAGCTTGGGAAATGACGGCATACGCTTCAATGCGCGGTTTTCAGGCGTCAGCCGCGCGATAAGCGTTCCGCTGGCGGCGGTGCTGGCCATCTATGCCCAAGAAACCGGCCAGGGGATGATGATGCCCCGCGAGGAGCAGACCGATGAGTCCGCAACGTCGGCGGAGCACGCAGAGCCCTCGTTGGCACCGGCGGCACCGCCACCCGCAGAGGCAGCTAAGCGGCCAAGTTTTTTGCGCGTTGTTAAGTAGATTGGGCGCGTGTTGCGCGCTGCATGAACCTTAATCAGGTCACCCTGCCGGTCCTCGATATGGCGCAGTCCATCGCATTTTACGATGCAATGGGGTTCAAACAAATTGTTGACTCGCCGCACTACGCGCGGTTCGAGTGTCCGCTCGGCGAAGCGACGTTTTCTCTGCACTTGGTTGATAGCGCTGCATTGTCATCGGGCGTAGTGGTCTACTTCGAATGCGAAGACCTCGATGACCGCGTGTTGCATCTCAAAGGATTGGGATTCGAATTCGCCAAGCAGCTAACCGATGAGCGCTGGCTATGGCGTGAAGCACGCTTGCACGATCCCACCGGCAACGTCATCTGCCTGTACTGGGCAGGGAAGAATCGCAGACACCCACCTTGGCGTATCGGCGATTGACGTGAATGTGAACGTGCTTTCGGCGCACTCGTGTCCGGCAGTCGGTGCTTCGCTGATGTACGCCGACGCAGATTCCGGCATCAGCTCAGCGCTGCGCTCATAGTGACCCGTCAGATCTCGTCGCCTCCGGCTCGCTAATCCACTGCAGCTCATTGCCCAGCAGGGCCAAGGTTCCGCGGGCGCGATCCATGCCCTGCCGCGAGTAGTCGAAGCTGTATCGACGTAAGATTCGTAGGCGTCCGTGACGGTCGCGTCGAAGGGTCATTTTCGTCAACATCACCGTTTGATCCAGCAGCTGCACGCCCGCGCGCTCGCAGGCAGTGTGGCTGGCCCTCCGCGCGGCCTCTGCCGCGAGT
Source organism: Lysobacterales bacterium (assembly GCA_038257785.1). Classification (GTDB taxonomy): domain Bacteria; phylum Pseudomonadota; class Gammaproteobacteria; order Xanthomonadales; family Xanthomonadaceae; genus JANNWF01. Next base: position 2,304 of record JBBSIY010000005.1, on the reverse strand, counting down.
CGTGATGCTGACCACAGGATGGTCAATACGCCGATGGCGAGTAGGGCTATTAGGGTCCAAGTCATTGGCAGAGTGTGGGGACACCTGCGTCGCACGACAAGGCACAATTTGTCGCGATTGCTGCATTTGGGAAGAGTGACCGACGCCGCTTCCGGCGCGATAGAATGGCCGCTGACGCGTATCGGGAGTGGCGGTGATCGAGATTCCGGGCTACACCATTCTTGGCAAGATTGGCCAAGGCGGCATGGCGTCGGTGTTTCGTGCGCGTCAGGTGCTGCTTGATCGCGATGTTGCGCTCAAGGTCATGTCCTCGCAGCTGGCCCAGGATGAGGCCTATGCGCAGCGCTTTTTGCAGGAGGCGCGGATGCTGGCCGCGCTCAATCACCCTAACGTCGTGCAGGTGTACGACGTTGGCGTGACGCCGACGGGTCTGCACTACTTTTCGATGGCGCTGCTGCCCGGTGGCGATTTCGCCGATCGCATGAGTCAGGGCTTAAGCGAAACCGAACTCCTCAAGGTGCTGGTGGCGACCGCCACGGCGCTCGGCTTCGCACATGCGCGTGGCTATGTGCACCGCGATGTGACGCCAGGCAATATTTTGTTCGATGCCCACGACACGCCGATCCTGACTGACTTCGGTATCGCCCGTGCGCTCAGTGCAGTTTCTCGCCTGACAGGCTCAGGCATGTCAATTGGCACCAGTCACTACATGAGCCCTGAGCAGGCGCGCGGCGGTGCCGAGATCGACCATCGCGCCGATATCTACGGACTGGGCGTGCTTTGCTATGAGGCCGTCGCCGGCGAGACTCCCTTCAACGGTGAGGACGGGTTCGCGGTGGCGTTCGCGCACGTCAACGATCCTGTGCCGCGCCTGCCGGAAGAGGTCGCGCGCTGGCAGCCGTTGATCGACAAAGCAATGGCTAAGTCGCCCGCCGCCCGTTTTCAAAGCTGCGCGGACTTTATTGACGGGCTGCGCGAGGTTGCGCCCAACGAGTTCGCCACCCTGCGGCCAACGGCAGCGCCACCGCCACCCCGACGCACGCCGATCCCGGTCAATCGAGCGCCAAAAAAATCGGTACCCTGGCTGCTAGTTGGCGGTGCAATCTTGGCGCTGCTGCTGTTCTCGGCGGTGGCGTGGTGGTTAACCTATGGTGGCCGAGAAGCGCCCGCAAAAGCAGACCAGGGAGTTAAGCCCAGTGCGTCAGAGCAGTTAACCGCCGCAAAACCAGCACGACAGCCGCCTGTCACTCAGCCGGTCGACGATGGTGACTCAGCCGACGATCTACCCGTACCTGTCGGTCTGCCTTTGGATGATGAGGCTGCCGCAGCGGCGCTAGCCGAAGGCATGGCGCATACCGTACGTGACCCTGTCGCCGCACTGATCGCCGCCGGACGCGCCAACATCGCTGCCAAGCGCCTAACAACGCCGCCGACTACCAACGCACTGGATCGCTTCAGCTTGGCCTTGCTGATTGAGCCGACCAACGTTGAGGCCGGGCAGGGCATCGCCAGCGTTGCGCAGGCCTACTTGGACCTCGCACAAACCGTTTTCGATGCCGAAGACCTCACCGCATGGAGCGAATACATCACGCTCGCCGAGACCGTTGCCGCCAAACATCCAGCCGCAGCGGCAGAGTTGGCGGCTGCCGCCGCAGCGCGAACCAGGCGCGCTGAAGCATTTATGGCGAAGGGTGCGCTCGCTATCAAAGCATTTAATCGCGATGACGCAGTTGCGGCCTATGAGGCTGCGCTGGTTGCGGCACCTAACCTGAAGGGTGCCGCAAGCGGCTTAGTGCAGGCCAAGAAGGTCGGTGCGGCGGGCTACGTGTTCAGCGACGCGCTGAGCGCCGGCGGGGCGAGTGCGGAGCTGATCGTTGTCAAGAAGGGCTTGGCCTTCGTTCGACGCGAGGTGACTCGCGGCGAGTTCTCTCGCTACTGGGGAGCGGCGGGCTCGGCGCGCTTTGGCGCCAATTTGCCGAGTTGTCGCGATCGCAACTCCGGTGCCTTCTTTGGCGGGTCGAAGAAACGCACCTGGCAGTCACCCGATATCAGTCAGGCCGATAGTCACCCGGTCGTATGCGTCACATATGCGATGGCCAGTGGCTATGCGGAATGGATGTCGAAGCAGACCGGGCAGCGCTATCGACTGCCAACACTTTCTGAGTTGGTACCTTACACAGCACCGCTGGTGATCGACTGCAAAGCCAACCTGCGCAACGGCAGTGGCTGCAACGATGGGTTTGAGGTGACTGCGCCCGTGGGTTCTATTGCAGCGCGTACGCCAGGACTCTTCGACACGGTCGG